>CALGHC010000755.1 GCA_937915965.1 uncultured Myxococcales bacterium | reverse complement strand
GCGCAGCTGGCTGTTGGCCGCCACGCCGCCCGCGATCACGACGTCACGCAGGCGGTGGCGCTTGGCGGCCCGCAGCGTGACGTCGACCAGCTGCTGTACGGCCGCGTCCTGGTAGCTCGCACACAGGTCGGCGAGCAGCCGGTCCTCCAGGCGCGCGCCCTCGGCGACGAGGGCCTCGGCGAGCTGTCGACCGGCGGTCTTGAGGCCCGAGAACGAGAACGCGAGGTCCCCGCGCCCGCGCATCCCCCTGGGAAGCTGGAAGCGCAGCGGGTCGCCGCTGGCCGCGAGGCGATCGACCTCCGGCCCGGCCGGGTACGGCAGTCCGATCACCTTGCCGAACTTGTCGAAGGCCTCGCCGGCCGCGTCGTCGAGCGTGTAGCCCAGCAATTCGACCTGTCCAGGGCCGTCGACCCGCAGCAAGCTGGTGTGGCCGCCCGACACCGCGAGCGCGAGCAACGGCAGGCCCGGCCGTGGCCAGGGACCGTCTCGCTGATTGGGCGGCCGCAGGTGAACCGCCCAAGCGTGGGCCTCGACGTGGTGTACGTCGATCAAAGGGACATCCCAGCAGAGCGCGAGCGTCTTGGCAGTCTGGACGCCGACCAGGAGGGCGCCAATGAGACCCGGGCGGTTGCACACCGCGATCGCGCCCAGGTCAGCGGGTGCGCAGCCGCTCGCCTCGAGCGCCGCCTCGATCGTCGGCAGAATCGTCAGCAGGTGGTTGCGGGAGGCGATCTCAGGGACGACACCGCCAAAGCGCCGGTGCAGCGGGATCTGGGTCGCGACGAGGTTCGCGAGGACGACGCCCGCGCGGACCACGCCGACCGCGGTCTCGTCACAGGAGGTCTCGATGCCAAGCACGGCGCCAGTCACTTCGCCAGCCCGCCGGTTGCCTGTGCGGCACGTTCCTGTCCGCCGAAGACGTGGTTGAAGAGGCGCAGCGCGCGCTCACGCTCCCGCGCGGAGGGATCGGCGAGGTAACGCATCAACTGTTCGCGGCCGGCATCATAATCCCCGCCGATCAACAGCATCACGCCGAGCTGCAGCCGCGCTTCGGGGACCGAATCCGCCGTGTCCAGGACCCGGCGAAGCAGCGCGACCGCCTGTTCGTCGCGACCCAGATCGATCAGGTCGAGGGCCTGCCGATACGTGCGCCCGGCGATCGTCGCGGGTGCGACCGGATTGTGTCGTCCGATCTGGTTGGCTTCTGGCCCTGCCGTCGGCCAGAGCACCACATACAGCGCCGCGGCAACGATAACGACGCTTGCGATGACCCAGGTCTGCCGCCGGCGACGGATGGAGCGCTCGGCCCTCTCCTCAGCGTTCTTCTGCACCTGGGCAGCTGCCGCCTCGGCGGCATCCGCCGCCGCGCCATCGAGCGGCGCTTCGCTCCACTCCTCGAAGGAGACGCCCTGGTCTTCGTGACGGGCGGCGTCTTCGGCGCGCTGGACGCGGGCGACCGCCTCGGTGATCCGTGCGACCCGGCCGGGCTCAAAGGGCACCTCGCCAGCCCCCGCAGTGTCCCCCAGGTTGACACCGAACCAGCCGGAAGTGTTTCTGAACGCGGCTTGTTTCCGATGTCGGGGCTCAAGCAACTCTGGCGCTGCGCTGGTGTGTGGATCTTCGGGAAGCGTCTGCGGTAGCACCGGCGTGTTCATCACCCGCCGCTCCGGCGCGTCTTCCTTCGCGCCAGGGAGGGCGTCGGGGTCAGGCAGGTCCTCCAACCGATAGATGCTGGTGTTGGCGTGGCGGGTCGGGCGCGGCGCTGTCTTGGGCGAATCGACCAGCGACATCGGAACGGCCGAGAAGGTGCTCGGTCGCCGGCCGGCCCTGCTTGGCTCTTCGCTATCGGAGCTGGCGAGCGCCGCGGCGGAGTCGCTCACTGGCTCGACCGCCCCCCGCTTGATGCGGCTCTCAAGCGCCGCATACGCCTCAAGTTCGTCGTCACCTTCGCCGTCGAGCGCGTCCTCAAGGACCATCCCGGATGCGATTCGCCGGAACATCGTCTCAGCCGCAGCCGGCAACGGCCGTACGCGCTCCCAACGCACCGTGCAGACGCTGTGTGCGTACGGGATGTTCTGGCGTGCCTCGGCGACCCGTCGGCTGTACTCGCGGGCGGCGGCTACGATGCCGCGCGACGATCCGCCAATCGTGGGCGTCCCCGCCCAAGGCGCCGTCTCGAATTCCCAGCCCCCCGACCGCCAACAGAACATCCGCTCAAGGGCGTGGCGGCCCTCGTCCTGATCGACGACGGCGTGCACCAGCTGGCCACTGCGAACGACAATCAGGCCGCTGCGACCGGGCGCCGTTAGCCGGACCTGCGCGCTGTGGCCGCGACGCTCGCCGGTGATCGGGTCGAGCAGCTCGCCGAGCAGCGCCTCAAGGGTGGTGTCCTCCAGCGATCCTCGGCGGCTGACAGCGGCCGCTTTCGGCGGCTCTGCGTTGGCCAGTGCGCCCGGGAGTAGTTCGACCAAGCCCTCGGGGTAGCGTCCGCGCAAGGCGACCCCGAGCCAGCCCGCCTCGTCGGCGAGTAGGCGAGCGTCGTCCTCGTCGTCCTCGTCGATGAGGGCGATGAAGGCGCACGACACCGCTTCGGCGCCCAGCAGGTTGGACAACGCGACCGTCCGCTCCAAGCCGCGGTAGGCCGCGACGACGACCAGCACGACATCGCGGATCGCCGCGCGCACGTCGCCGATCTGGCGCAGCAACGCCGCTTCATCGCGAACTGCCTGCGCCTCAAAACCGGTCTGAACCAGCTCAAGCGCAAGCATGCCGGCTTCGACCGGGTCGTCGGCGGCGAGGACGACGTGGATGTGGTGCTGCGCGTCGCTCATGGCGGAGCAGGTTGGCAGACGAGGGTCAGGACTGCAAGATCGCGCCGACCCGCCACAATGGCGACACCGAACATCCCCCAATCGCAGTCGTGACCGGCATCAGCCGGTCCATCCTGACAAGCGTGCCGGCTGGCCCGAGGCCTACAGCTTGCCCAGCAGCATGAACGAGATGACTAGCGAGTAGATCACCAGAGACTCGATCAGCGCGAGCGAAAGAAGCAGAGGCGTGAACATCTCTTTGGCAGCGCCCGGGTTGCGGCCGATGCCCTCAAGGGCGGCCGCAGCGGCGCGCCCCTGGCCCAGCGCCCCGCCAGCAGCGGCGATGCCCAGGCCGAAGCCGATCGCGATCGCGATCATCGACTTCATCGAGTGTTCGTTGTCGGCAGCACCGGCCTGCGCGAAGGCAGGCACGGCGAAGAGAACCAGGGTCGACGCGAACGCGAACGTTGCGGTGATCATATGCTTGAAGTTCATCCACTTCCTCCAGATGTTGCGGCAGGGCCGCGCAGTCGTCAGTGCCACCGGACCACGTGGTCCTGGGCAGGCTCAGCCTGCTCACACGCCGTCACGCGGCCTGGTGAGCGTGTTCCTCGTCGTGTTCGTGGGCGGTCGCCATAGACAAGTAGACCGTCGATAGCAGCACGAAGACCAGCGTCTGGACCACACAGACCAGCAAGCCGAGCACCATCAGCGGTAGCGGCAGCAGCGGGATCTCGAAGCCCAGGAAGATCTCAAGCACCTTGTGATCGCCGGTCATGTTGCCCATCAAGCGCAGCGCGAGCGACACAGGGCGCACCAGATGGCTGACGATCTCGATGACCACCATCAGCGGCGCGAGGTAGATGACCGGCCCGGCGAAGTGCTTGAAGTACGCGATCGGGCCATGCGCGCGGATGCCGGCCCAGTTGTACGCGAAGAAGACGGTCAGGCTCATGCCGATGTTGGTATTCAGGTTGTCTGTCGGTGGTGCGCCGGTGGGGAAGAGAGACAGGACGTTCATCACGAAGATAAAGACGGCCAGCGTCGCGATCAGCGGGAAATGTCGGCGCGCGACCTTCTCGTCCATCATCCCGCACATCAGGCCCCACACGGCTCCAACGATCACCTCGAAGAACAGCAGCGGCCCGACGCGCCGTGCGGGCAGGACGCCCGCATCTGGATCGTGCTTCAGGCGTCGACGGGCGGCGATACCCAGGCCGATGACGATCAGGAAGGCGACGATAGCGAAGAAGACCGGAGTGAGGTGACCAGCTTGCGCGAAAGGCAGTCGGTCGACGAAGGTGCGCTCAAGCGCCGTCCCTTCCACGCTGCGTTTGATCGCCGCCTGACATTTCGCGTTGCAGACCAGCGACATCAGCGTGAAGTGCTCAGCGTGCGTCGCGCCGGCGCCACCATGGGCGTCGTGATCGCCGTTCTTTGCGGCAGCCTCGTTGGTGTGCTGGCCGTCGTGTGCCACAGCGTGGCCGCCGGCAGCGCCAGCCGCGCCGTCCGTCCCCTCGGCGCTCGCCACTGCCGGCGCCAGAAACAGCGCCGTCGCCAGCGCGAAAGGTCCTAGATAGCCACCTGGAGCGTGCGCGCGCGTGGCGCTACGGGGCCGGTTCATCGCGACACCTCCGGCGCGCGACCGTCGCTGCGGGGTTCCGCGCTGACGCCACCGTCGGCGCTTCCGGCTGGGCGTTGGCCAAGCGCGGTGACGATCATGGTCGACAGCGGCGCCAGGCTCAAGGCGACGAGCAGGCTGATCGGGTTGGGATGGAGCAAGCGCATGGCCGCACCCAGCGCCAGCGCCAGCAGCGCCAGCTTGCCCACAAGCAGAAACACGGCTGCTGACTTCGAGCGTCCAGTGCCTTCGGTGAACCGCCGGGTCAGGAACGCGCCGACTCGGAAGTTGACGCCGCCGATGGCGACGCCGACGATCGCGCCGATCAGCGCTTGCCTGCCAAAGAGCGCAGACACCCCACAGGCGACCACCGCGAGGGCGATGTGCAAGCGCTCCACGTTGCGGATGGTCCGGCCAGACGAGGTCATCGGCGGCTGACTCCCGGGGGGGCGATTTGCCGCTGCGGACTGTCGTCGCGCCCGGCACCGGCAGGAATAACTAAAGCAATGACGACATGTTGAATCGATGCGGCCGGGGGGGGCTGCCCGCCAGTCGGCGCGCTTGTTATCATGGGCCGCCGCGGCCGGTCAAGGACGCGAGCGCTGCCGATGCGATGCTGGGTACCAGTTGGGGCCATGGCCGGCGGCCAGCGGCAGGTGTCGGGCGCGGGTCGGTTGCCTGTACGGCGGCCAGTCTGCACGCTGCGGCCCTCGGGGGATTGATGCGAGGAGGGATCACGACAGCGACCACTTCCGGTGACGCCTCCGTGGCCTCTTCGGTCTCCGCGGCCTCGGTGGCCTCTGGGCCGGCCGAACGCTGCAGCGGCACGTCGGCCGCGCTGATCGGCGCGGTCTTCGTCGCCCGCCAGCGCTGGCTACGTGGCTTGGCCGTGGACGCCCTGCTCGTCGCATCCGCATGCGCTCTGGCGCTCATCGCATTGTTGTTGGTCGTCGTCGCGCTGACTGACTGGGCCGACGGCCGCGGCACCGAGCTGATCGTGCTCGCCGCGTTTGCGGCCGTCACCTGGGCCGGTCTTCGTGGGTGGCGTGACGGTCGCACGGCCACCGATGTGGGCCGCTGGGCGGCGGGACGGCTTGTCGACCGCCGCGCAGGTGAGAGGCTCCGCACGGCGCTTGAGCTGGCCCTGCGGTGGCGCGTCGCTGGCGGCGCGGGCGATGCGCCGGAACGTGGCGCCGCCTTGCGCATGGTCGGTTCGCCGGCCCTTCTTGAGCGAACGGTCGGCCACGGTCGCGCGAGTCTCCATCTGCTCGACTCCGCCGCTGATGCCGACGGTCGCACGCGCGGCAAGCTGGCGCTGGCGACAGCGACGCTGCTTTTGGCGCATTTCGCTTCGACCTGGTTAGCTCCCGAACCATGGCAGCGTCTCTGGCAAGAGCCGATCCGCCGAGGTGATCAGCTGGTCATCGTAGTGGGCACCCTGGTCGGCGACGTTCGCCTCGACGTGCGGCCGCCAGCCTACGCGCGGGACCGGTTGGGCACGACCACGTCCGAGGGCACCCAGTGGGCTGTGCTGCGTGGTTCGGAGGTTCTTGTCACGGCGCGGCCGCTCGATGCGCGCTGGGCGCTGCGCATCGAGTCCCGCAGCGGCGACGGCGCTAGCGGTGAGCCGATCGTTCCCGAGCCCGTGGCGGGCGGCGCGCTCGGCTGGCGTACGACCATCGACGCAGACCTGCAGTGGCGCTACGTCGGACTGAGCCAGGACGGCCGACCGATGGCCGAGCGCGCCTGGCGCGCGATCGAGAGCCGCCCCGATCGGCCGCCGCAGGTTCAAATCCGCGCCCCGGTCGGCGAAGTCGAGGTGCGCGCTGGTCAGCAGATCGTCGTCGAGGCCACGGCGGACGACGACATCGGCCTCTCTGCGGTCGATCTGGTCATCGCCCGGCCGTCCGGGGCCTTGCAGCGTCGCGAACTCGCGATCGCCCTCGGCGATGTGCGCGCCGAGGTTCGTGAGAGCTTGCAGGTTGACGCGCTGAGTTTGGGGCCGGGCGAGGTGGCTACGCTGCAGATCGAGGCGCGCGACAACGACACCTTCGACGGTGGCCACCGTAGCCTGTCACAGAAGGTCGTCTTGCGGATGTTCTCGCCCGAACGTCATCACGCGAGGGTGCTCGACGCCCTCGACGAGCTCGCGGTGTATTGGACGCAGCGGCTCGGCGACCGGCTCGAGGGCGATCCGCAGCGCGGCGAGATCGACGTGGCCGGTGCCCTGGACGCTCGGGCGCGAATGGCCGATAGCGAGGCGGTCGGTCTGGGGCGGCTCGAGGAGCTGGGCAGGCAACTTGCCGACGACCTGCTTGGTCGCACCCACACGGCGGCCGACCTCAAAGAGGTGCACCGACTCTTGGAGGACCGACTCGGCGAAGAGAGCCGCGCCCTGCTGCGCGTCGAGAGGGCCGCCACAGAGAGCCGCGGCCGCCGTGATCTGTTCAGGATTCTCCAACAGCACCAGAGCGTGATCGAAACCGAAGAGAAGGCGCTGGGGTTGATGCTTGGCATCGCGCGGGTCGAGCACCGCGGCGCCCTGGCGCGGGCGGGCAAAGCCTTGCAGCAGACGGGCGAGCGCCTGGAAGAGGCTCTCGCCGCGCTAGCCGCCGGTAGCCCAGACGCGGGCGCAGCCGAGGTCGAGCGCCTGCTTGGCGCGGTCGAACGGCAGCTTGAGGACATGATGGCGACGGTGGCGCGCCAGACTGGCCTGGTGCCGGCAGAGCGGGTCAACCCGGGCGCACTCGACGAAGGTGGCCTGCGGGGCGAGCTGATCGAACGGCACCGCGCCATCGAGGAGATTCGCGACCTGCTGCGGCAGGGCCGGGTCGAAGAGGCCCAGGAGCTCGCCAAGCGCCTGGGTGAGGCGCTCGGCAAGCTGACCCGTTCCCTCGAAGAGCAGGTGGCTCACCAGCGCACCGTCGAGGAGGAGGCGCTGGCACGACTCGTCGGCGAGCTGCGTCGCGGCATTGGCGCTACGCAGCGAGCCCAAGAGCAGGTCCGAGGCCCGCTGCGGGCTGCCCGCGATGAACAGTATCGCGCCGGCGCCGAGCACCTGCGTCGGATGCGGCAGTCGGCCGTGCCGGCCGTGCGCGACCTCTTCGACGACGCGCGTGATCAGATCAGGCCGCGCCGGCTGCAGACCGCCGAACTGCGCGCGAGCCGCGCCGTGGCAAATGCCCGCGAGGCTTTGTCGACGGCCCTGGGAGAGCTTGAGGCTGGTCAGGTCGACGCCGCGATGCAAGCAGCAGCTGAGGCCGAGGATCGCCTCTCGGCCGCTCGTCGCTCGCTCGCCGAGATGACTCCAAGTGGTCCAGCTCACGGCGTTATCGCCCGCCAGCGCGGGGCAGACCTCGGCAGGTTGGTCGAGGCCGCAGATCGGGTCCGCCGGGCGTCTGCGCGACTGCGCGATGCCCTGCCAGCGCCGGGTTCTCTGCTCAGCCCTGGCACGCGTCGGGTGGTCGCCGAGCAACGCAGGCCTCAAGAGGCCGTTCGCCGTCGCTTGGAGAAGGTGCGCCACCGGCTGGCGCGCCACGCGAGCGCGCACCCCGCCCTTGAGCGGCAAGTCGGCGGTCGCCTCGACCACGCTCTGGAGATGATGCGTCAGAGCGGTCAGTCGCTCGACGGCTACGACGCGCGTGGCGCCTTCGAACAGGCTGGTGAGACCCTCGACGCGCTGGAACGCGCCTCGTCCATTCTTGACGAGATGGACGAGCGCGCCGACCCCGATCAAGCCGTCGGCCAGGCGGACGCGAACGCTCGCGATGGCGGCCGCGTTGAGCTCGAACGCGGCAACGCGACGGATGGCGCGGAGACCCTGCGAGCCGAGATTCTGCGTGCCCGCAAGCAGGGCATTCCGGCCGAATACCGCGCCCGCCTGGAGCGCTACTACAAGGCGATCGTCCGCTAGCAATGACTCGCACACAGGAGCGCAGCGATGCAATTTGACAAGCTCACCACCAACGCGCGCAAGGCGTTGACGGCGGCGACCGAGAGCGCCCGCGAGCGCAGCCATCAGCGGCTCGAGCCTGAGCACGTGCTGTGGGCGCTAGTAGGTGGCGACGCCGAAGGGCTGGTGCGGCCGCTGCTTGCCCGCCTTGAGGTACCACTTGATGCGGTTCGTCAAGACATGGAGACCGCCCTGGCCAGGCTACCGTCGGTGCGTGGCGGACCCGAGCTGATGATGTCGGATCGGTCCCGCGATCTCTTCAGAGCCGCCGAGAGCGAGCGGGGGGCTTTTCGCGACGACTACACCTCGACCGAGCACCTGCTCCTCGCCCTGCTGGAGGACCGAAAGGGCGAGGCAGGTCGCGCCTTGCGTGACCGCGGCGTCAGCCGCGAGCTGTTGCTCGCGACCCTACGCGAAGTGCGAGGCAGCACCCGGGTTACCAGCGTTGACCCTGAGGCGACGTTTCAGGCGCTTGAGCGCTACACGCGCGATCTGACGGCCGTCGCCAGCCAGGGAAAACTCGATCCGGTGATCGGCCGCGACGATGAGATCCGCCGTGTCATGCAGATCCTCTCTCGCCGGCGCAAGAACAACCCCGTGCTGATCGGCGAGCCGGGAGTGGGCAAGACGGCCGTTGTCGAAGGTCTGGCCCAACGGATTGTCGCCGGCGACGTCCCCGAAGGGCTGAAGGGCAAGAAGCTCCTTGGGTTGGATCTCGCTTCCCTCGTCGCTGGCGCGAAGTTCCGCGGTGAGTTCGAGGAGCGCCTCAAGGCCGTCCTCCATGAACTCGCCGACGCGGACGATCGAGTGATTCTTTTCATCGACGAGCTGCACACCCTGGTCGGTGCGGGCGCCGCTGAGGGTTCGATGGACGCCTCGAACATGCTCAAACCCGCCCTCGCCCGCGGCGAGCTACGTTGCATTGGCGCGACGACGATCGACGAATACCGCAAGCACATCGAGAAGGACGCGGCTCTGGAGCGACGATTCCAGCCTTTGCGGGTCGAGGAGCCGTCGGTGGTCGACACCGTGTCGATCCTGCGCGGCCTCAAGGAGAAGTACGAGGTACACCACGGCGTTCGCATCCAGGACGCAGCCTTGATGGCAGCCGCGACGCTCTCGGATCGCTACATCACGTCGCGGTTCCTGCCTGACAAGGCCATCGACCTCATCGACGAGGCAGCCAGTCGTCTGCGCATCGAGATCGACAGCCTGCCCACAGAGATCGACCAGCTTGAGCGGCGCATCCAGCAGCTTGAGATCGAAAAGCAGGCGCTGAGTCGCGACAAGGACAAGGCGTCGCGGGCGCGGCTTGATCGGATCGAAGCGGAGATCGCTGAGCGCCGCGCTGAGACCGACACTGCGCGCGCTCACTGGCAACACGAGAAGCAGTTCATCGACGGTCTGCGCACGGCCCGCGAACAGCTCGACCAGGCACACATCGCACTGGAAGGGGCTCGCCGTCGCAATGATCTCGAGTCGGCGGCGCGTCTGCAGTACGGCGAGATCCCGGAGCTTGAGCAAGGCATCGCCCAGACCCAAGCGAAGCTCGCCGGCCTGCAGCAGACGATCAAGATGCTCGACGAGGAGGTGACCGACGAGGAGGTCGCCAAGGTGGTGTCAGCGTGGACCGGCGTGCCTGTCACGCGGATGCTCGAGGGCGAACGCGAGAAGCTGCTCGGCATCGAGGCGCGGTTGGCGGAGCGGGTCATCCATCAGGAGCCCGCGATCGCCGCGGTCGCCAACGCGATTCGTCGCTCGCGCTCCGGCCTGGGTGACCCCAACCGACCGCTGGGCTCGTTCATCTTTCTGGGGCCTACCGGTGTGGGCAAGACCGAGTTGGTCAAGGGTCTGGCCGAGCTGCTCTTCGACGACGAGCGGGCGATGGTCCGTCTCGACATGAGCGAGTACATGGAGAAACACGCCGTTGCGCGGCTGATCGGCGCGCCGCCCGGCTATGTTGGCCATGAGGAAGGGGGCCAGCTCACCGAAGCTGTCCGTCGCCGGCCGTACTCGGTCGTCCTCTTTGACGAGATCGAGAAGGCCCACCCGGACGTGGTCAACATCCTCTTGCAGGTGCTCGATGATGGCCGCCTGACCGACTCGATCGGCCGCATCGTCGACTTTCGCAACACCCTTGTGCTGATGACGTCGAATCTGGGCTCGCACGCGATCCTCGCGGCCACCTCCGGGGGCGACAGCGCGGTTCACGACGCGGTGATGGCGGCGATGCGAAGCCACTTCCGGCCCGAGTTCCTCAACCGAATCGACGAGGTCGTGGTGTTCAACAGCCTGCGCCGCGAGGATATGGAGCAGATCGTCGACATCCAGATGCGCCGTTTTCTCGGTCGCCTGACGGCGCGAGGCGTCGAGATGCACCTCACGGACGCGGCGCGCGCGTTGGTCGCCGAAACGGGCTACGACCCAGAGCTTGGTGCGCGGCCCCTGAAGCGAGCGATCCAGCAGCTCGTCGAGAATCCGCTCGCGACTCAACTGCTCGAAGGCAGCTGGCCGCCGGGGAGCAAGATTGTTGCCGATGTTGCCTCTGGCCAGGACGCGCTGCGTTTCGACGCGGTGAATTGACGCGGTCATGTACTGGCGCGGGCTGTATCCGCGCGGGCCGAATCGGCGCGCGAGCAATGGTCCGATCGCGCGGCGACCAGGGACCTCACCGCTGGCTGTCTAGATTGCGGGCTCTGCGGGCTCTGCGGGCTCTGCGGGCTCTGCGGGCTCTGCGG
>CALGHC010000754.1 GCA_937915965.1 uncultured Myxococcales bacterium | reverse complement strand
CCTTATTCCCGCCGGCCTTCGACTGGGGGTGAATTGGCATCCGGTGCTGCAGTTTCGCAGCACAGCAGTAGATTCTTGTCAGATTCTTGTAGCGACGGGCCTGGAGGCGACGGTGGCAGGAGTAGCGGGGATTGGCGGGGTGTTTCGAAGCCGGCCGCTGCGCGTCTACTCGTAGGTCACCGACATCGCGTAGCCGTTGCCCATGACGTTTCCCAGCGCTCGAACGTCGGCCCGCACCGTCACCTCGCCAAAGGTGCCAGCCACCACGTTGGCGTCCGAGACGACATTCGCCGAGACGATCCCCTCGCTGCCCGAATCGAGTTGCTGCAAGACCTCTTTGGGGATCGCGCCCGTTCCTGGACTCACCGCGAACCGACAGGTCGCGTGCAATCTCGGCTTGTCTGCCTCATGCGGTCCTTGGACGATGACCTCCAGCTCCCCTTCGGAGCTGCCGCTCCAAGCAAAGATCAGGTCCTCATCACGCGAGATCTTGGTCTTGATCCGCCCTGTCTTCCACGGCGGCGACGAGATCAAGATGTGTCCCGGGGCCTTGAGGGTCGTGTGGAAGCCGCCGACCTGCGCGCCTGTGGCGGTGAAGACCAGCGTGTCGCCCGGGTGCCAAAGCGGCGTCGTCGAGGACTGAAAGGCGTCGTAGTAGCCGCCCGGCTTCGGCGCCTGGAGCGTCACGTCCTGTAGCCCGCCCGTGATCGTCACCGTGCCGGCGGCGTAGTACTTCGGGAAGCCACCGCCCGGCTTCGACGCGCTGATGCGCACCGTGCACGGTCCGATCGTCGAGGTCTGCACCGTCAGCGGCGACGGATCCTGGTCGATGAACTGGGCAACCACGGTCGTCGCGCCGTTGTCGTCGCCTTTCAACGAGAAGCTGTTGGCGAACAGGTACGCCGTACGCAGCGCATTCGGCGCCGGCGGGCCGACGGTGCCCGGCTCCAGGGTGACATCCGCGGCGACGGCCGTGTCCGGGTCGCCGCCAGCCTTGGCATCGTCGGCGGTGGCCGCATCCGCAGCCGTGTCGTCGCCAGTCGCGTCGCCAACGACCGAATCACCCGAGACCGCGTCGAAGCCGCCCGTCTGTCCACCGCCCGCCGGCGTCCGCGAGCAGCCCCACAAACCCGCCGCCAACATGACCACATGAACAAGCGAAACCGCGAGATAGCGCATGAAGCACCCCACCCTTGAATCGACCTCTCGAGCCGAATGACCGCGGCCGCCGGCCCCGCCGTGCGCACACCCTGCCGCGCCCTCCCCTCTTTGACAACAGCCGCCACCGCCGACCCAACCTCCGCCAGCCCACCCCTGACTTCACTGCACAGCCAAGCGGCGCTACGCTTACCGCCCGGCCACTCTTGGCAATCGCCCTCAGGTCTCGCCTCATGAATCGCCCCGCCAACCGCCCCGCCAGCCGCCCCGCCAACCGACCCGCCAACCGACCCGCCAACCGACCCGCCTCGGCCCTCTCCGTCGCCTTCGCCATCGCCCTCACCGGCGCCGTGGTGTCGGTCTGCGCCCCGACCGCCGTCGTCGCGGCCCCCACCAGCCCCGCGCCGGCTGAGGGCATCGTCTGGGCGCAGCACGACGTTGACGCCGCGCTCGCCGAAGCGCGCCGCACTGGCGGCCGGGTCTTTGTCGAGTTCAGCGCGGCGTGGTGTTCCGTCTGCAAGAAACTCGAGGCCGAGGTGCTCGGCACCGCAGACGGCGCGAAGGTCGTCGCCGGCCTCATCCCCGTGCGCGTCGACTTCGACGCCGAGGCGAGCCGTCCGTTGGTCGAGCGCTACGTCATCCTCGGGCTGCCGACCGTGCTCGTGCTCGATGGCGACGGCGTCCAGGTGGGCCGCATCATGGGCTACGATGGACGCACCGACTGGCTGGCGCGTGCCCAGGTCGCCCGCACCGCCCGCGATCCCCTGCCCGAGCTGCGCCGAGCGCTCAAGCTGCATCCGGACGGACCAGCCGAGCTGCTGGCGCTCGGCCAGGCCCTCGTCGTGCGTGGCGAGGTGGTCGAGGGGCGCGCGCTGCTCGAGCGCCTGCAGTGGCTCGCGCCGACAAGCGAGCAGGCGGCCGAGGCGATGTTCGTCGTCGGCCGCTACCTGCACCGCGTGCGTCGCGACCCGGACCACGCCCGCCATGTCTGGCGCGAGCTGGCGATGCGTTTCCCCAAAAGCGAATGGGCTGGTGGTGCCTGGTGGTGGTACGCGCGCGCCCAGGCCGAGCTGCATCACCCTGAGGCCGGCCTCGCTGCCTTGCGCGCTCGGTCGCAGGCCGATCCGGCCAACCTCGACGCGCTGTCTCAGTGGGCAGACTTTGTCCGCGAGCACCGCCTGATCGCCGGGCGAAAGCCCCTGGTCGCGGCCCTTCGCAGCGCCCGCGCTACCGTTGCCGGCGAACGCCGTCGCGCCCTCGAAGCGCTCGCGGTGCAGATCGAAGGGCTGGACAAGCCGCCGTCGCGCTCCACCCGCCCTCGCTGATACGCTGATGCTGTCTCATTGACGCGGCCCCTGGCCGCCGCCTCATCGCC
>CALGHC010000753.1 GCA_937915965.1 uncultured Myxococcales bacterium | reverse complement strand
GAGTAGGTGGCGAACTCGAAGATGGCGCGGAAGATGGCCGCCACGAGGTGAAACGCGCCCGTGGCGGGGCGGTCGTCCTTGCTGGCCGCCGACGCGGCGATGGCCGCCGTAATGATCAAGACGACGAAGGTCACGGCATAGAGCACCAGGACCACGGCGAGCGAGGCCTTGTAGACGACGCTGAATCCCTTCCACAGCCACCGGGCGACCTTGCGCAGCCGTGCGCCCCAGGTCGGCCGATTGAGAGGCACCAGCCGCGCGCCGAAATCGTAGACCAGCGTGCCGTCTTCGTGGGCCTCGAGCGCGCAGTCGTAGGCGAGCATCAGCTGGTACAGCGTCGATCGCGCTGTGCCGACGTCGACGCCCGCGCCGGCGGCGACGTCGCCCTCGCTGACTCGGCCGCGGGCCTTCTGCAAGAAGCCTTTGACGCTCTCTTTTGGATCCTGGTCTGCTGACATGGAACGTCGCCTGTGGGGCTGCGGCAGCGCAGGCCGACAGATTAGCACGGCGCGCGGGGATTGCTCGGCGGGTGTCGGACTCGGCTCGTTAGCACGGCACGCGGGGATTGGCCGGCGGGTGTCGGACCCGCCTCGCCGTTCATGTTGCCCTCGCGCCCCGCAAGGCGTAGCGTCGCCGAGGCTCTCTCGCCTCCAGTTTGACCCCGGTCGGTCTCACAGTTTTGTCAGGAGTTCACCATGTTGCGCGCGCATCTTCTCGTCGTGTCGCTCTCGATTTGCTTCGTCTGCATCGCCGTTCCCGCCCTGAGCGAGCCGATGGGGCTGCCTATCCAGGGGCGCCTCGCGACCGTCGGCGGCGGTCCGGTCGCGGACGGCAACTACCCGATCGTGGTGTCGCTGTACGAATCGGAGACGGCGAAGGACCCGCTCTTCTACGAGGCATTCCTGACCGTGCCCGTGACCGCCGGCGTGTTCTTTGTCACCGTCGGCGTCGGCAAGGTGCCGCTGGACACGGCGCTCTTTGTGTCGACCCAGGCGCAATGGCTGGGGTTGGAGGTCTCGGGCGAGGGCGAGCTGTCGCGTGTCCAGCTTCGGCCGGTGCCGTACGCGGTCCACAGCAGCAGCGCCGCCAAGGCGCTTGAGTTGGCGTGCAGCGGCTGCGTGGGGCCGGGCGAGATCGCCGCGGGGGCGGTCGGGGCCACAGAGATCGCTGCGGGCGCGGTCGGCAGCGACCAGCTCGCTCCGGGTGGTGTGCTGCTCTCGCATGTGGCGTTTACGTTTGCTGGTTCGGACAGCAAGGGCGGCTGGGCAACCAACGCCCTGCACGCCGCCGTCGCCGACAAAGCCATCTCAGCAGACGAGGCTACCCTGGCGGATGCCGCTGGCAGCGCCGAGAAGGCCAAGCTCGCCGACGTGGCCTACTCGCTGCAGTGCACGGGTTGTGTCGCGCTGGACGCCCTGGCGGATGACGCCGTGGCGGCGTTCCTGTCAGTCAAAGGCGGCAGCCTCAGCGGCGCGCTGGAGATCGGCGGCAAGCTCACGGCCAAGGGCGCGATCGAAGGTGAGTCGGCCGTGCTCAAGGGCACGCTCAGCATCGGCGATGACAACCTCGACTGCACGCCTGAGCGCGCCGGGGTGATGCGCTACGCGGACGGCCACTTCTACGGCTGTACCGCCAAAGGCTGGAAGCGCCTCGACACGCAGGCGCCCGCGACGATCGCCAAGGTCGAGCCAGCGACGGGACCGCTCGAGGGCGGAACGGTGCTGACGATCACCGGCTCGAACTTCGACGGCCTTGTGACGGTCACGATCGGTGGCCTGGACTGCACCAAGCTCAGCGTCGACTCCGACACCCAGATCACCTGCACGACGCCTGCCGCCGCGTCGCCGGCTGCCAAGGACGTCAACCTCGTCAACGGCGACGGCCAGAAGGTCCTCGCCGCCGGCGCGTTCACCTATGTCGCCCTGGGATCGTGCAAAGCCATTAAGGTCGCCAACGACGGCGCCGCCGATGGCGTCTACTGGATCGCCCCGGGCGGTGTGGAGCCCCTTCAGGTGTACTGCGACATGAAGACCGACGGCGGTGGTTGGACGCTCGCCGCCCGCATCATCAAGACGTCGCGAAAGCACCTTCATACCAAGGCCTACGGGCCGACGCCGATTCAGCCGACCCAGGCCAAGCCGGGCAAGCTGTCGGACGCCGTCATCAACGCCCTGAAGACCGACACGGCACCCGACGGCAGCTTCACCAACAGCATGCGCTTCCTCTGCGGCAACACGCCGGTGCAGTACTTCCCGACCGCATGCGTCTTCGTCGCGCCTGCTTCGGTGGCGAGCGGCAAGTGCCATGACTACGCGACGACCGCAGCCGGCAAGAGCTACGTCGGTGGCTACGGCGACGGCAACGACTGCGGACTGGGCGGCCACCACGTCGACCCGCAAAAATCCAGCTACGGCTGGCATACCTGCGGTATCAGCGACGCTTCGCTCAACGGCATCGCAGAGGTCGAGGCCCAGAGCTCGAGCACAGGCTGCGGTCACAACCAGATCTTCGGCACCGGCCAGGACGGGCTGCTTTGGGTCAGGTAAGCAGAGATTCGGTGTCTATTCCCGCATGTTTGTCTGTGTCGGCGACGATCTGCTTGTCGGGGCGGGTCGCGCTGTTCTAGGCTGGAGACGGTCTCTCGGGGAAATCATGCGACATTCACTACAATGGCCCGCGTTGGCTCGCTGGGGTTCCGATCGAACGTCGGCGCGGCGGTCGCAACGATCGCGGTCGTGGTCGTCTTCGTCGCTGTGGCCGTCGCCGTCGCGGTTCGTCGCCCACGCCGGACTGGCCATCGTGATTGCCTTGGCCGGCGGTTGCACGACTCCGGACCAGCCGCTCGCCGGTCCGGTCGCTGGCGGGGCCATCGACAACGACGCACAGGCGGGCGCGCTGGACGGCCTCGCTTTGAGCGACGCCGCTGGTAGCGGGACCACGGCCGATGGCAGCGCGAGCGCGACTGACGTGGCCAGCGTCGACTCGGGCAGCGTCAACTCGGGCAGCGTCGACTCGGGCAGCGTCGACATGGCGCAGATGCCCGATGGCGCCACCGAGGTGTCGTGTCCCGGCGACCTCGCCTGCCCGTGTGCCGTCGGCGATGACGGTCGCGTCTGCACCGATGGCAACCCTTGCACGGTCGATGACCGCTGCAAGGATGGCACCTGCCACAGCGGCGCGGGAAAGATGTGCGGCAGCACCAACCCCTGCGTCCTGTCGTCGTGTGACGTCATGACTGGTCTTTGTACCTTCGCCAAGGCGGCCAACGGCGTGCCCTGCGAGGACGCCAACGGCTGCACTGCGAACGACGTCTGTCACGCTGGTGGCTGCCTCGGCATCCCGATCGCTTGCGACGACGGCAACGGCTGCACCTCGAACGGTTGCCTCCCTGGGGTCGGCTGCACTTTTGCCGCCATCGCGGTGGCTTGCGAGGACGGCGACGCGTGCACGACGAACCCGCACTGCGTCGCCGGCGCATGCGTCGGCGACCCGATTGGCTGCGACGACGACGACGCCTGCACCACGGACGCCTGCGCTGCCGGCGAATGCACACACGTCGTCACCGAAGCGCCCTGCGATGACGGCGTCGACTGCACGACGGGCGATCACTGCGTCGGCGGCAGCTGTGCGGGCGGGGTCAACATCTGCGGCTGCATGAGCGACGTCGAATGCGCACAGATCGGCGATGGCAACAGCTGCAACGGCAAGCCCTTCTGCGACAAGTCGCAGCTCCCCTGGCACTGCGAGGCGAGTGACGGCATCGAGGGTGACTGCAGCGAGGTTGACGTGGGCCCCTGCGCGACCGCGACCTGCTCTCCGGCGAGCGGTTCGTGCCTGGCGGTCGCCAAGCCCAATGGTACGGCGTGCAGCGACGGCTCGGTGTGCACCGCGGCGGACGTGTGCGGCGCCGGCGCATGCCAGCCCGGCAAGTCTCTGTTTTGCAACGACGAGGACACCTGCACCACCGACACCTGCGACCCGAAGACGGGTTGCCAGTTCCCCGCCGCGCCCGACGGCACGGCGTGCGGCCTGGGCCACGTCTGCGTCAAGGGCGCTTGCGCCGAAGGCGGCTGCCCCCTGTACAGCGACCTTCTCCTCGACGTCGAGGTCAGCGAGCTGCGCGACGTGCGGGCGCTGGTCGATGGCGGCTGGACGATGGTGGGCACAAGCCCGGTGTTCGCGACCGGCCAGCCGGTGGGCTGGATCGGCCGCGTCAACATGTTTGATGTCCTGATGTGGCAGGTGCTGCTGCCCCAGATCGGCGATGCCGGGCTGTCCGGTGTCGCCGGCAACTACACCGACAGCGCGTTTACGGCGGTCGGCCAGGTCGAGTCGCTCGATGGTGGCACGAGTCGCGGCTGGGCGGTGCGGGTCGACGGCGCCGGCAAGGTCAAGTGGCAGACCGTTCTCGACACAAAGGGCTTCGACGGGCTGCGCGACGTGGTGGTGGTCCCGGGCGGTGACGCGATCGCCGCGGGCGACATCCTGGTCCCGGGCAAAGAGATGCAGCAGGCGTGGCTGGTGCGGATCGGCGCCGGGGGCAAGGTCGTGTGGCAGAAGACGGTCGGCGGCAACAGCAACGATGGCTTCGACGGCATCGCGGCGCTGGCGGACGGCGTGGTCGCCTGCGGAATCAGCTACAGCGACGGCAAGGATGGCGACGGCGAGGGCTTGCTCGCTCGCTTTGGCGGCGACGGCAGCGTCGTCTGGCAGACCTTGGTCAAGGGACCGAAGTACGAGACCTTCCGAGCCATCACTGCGACTCAGGGCGGTCAGATGTACGCGGTGGGCACGACGAATGGCGCCGGCGCGGGCAGCTATGACGGAATGATCACGGCCCTGGAGGGCGGCAAGAAGCCCGCATGGACGCAGTACTATGGCTGGACGAAAGAGGATCGCCTGCAGGGAATCGCCTCGTTTGGCGATGGGGTGATCGTCGTTGGCGTCAGCTACAGCACGCCCAAGGGCGACGCCGACGGTTGGATCGCGCGCATCGACAACAGCGGCAAGGAACAGTGGTCGAAGGTCCTCGGTGGCCCGCTCTACGATCGGCTCTCGGCGGTCGATGTCACCAAGGACGGCACCCTGGTCGCGGTCGGCATGTCGAATGGCGGCTTCGACGGCGAGAAGCCCACCAAACCACATGGCTGGGTGCTGCGCATGGACGGCAGCGGCAGCACCGAGTGCGGCAAGTAGGCCCGGCGGCGTGTGCTGAATCGGCAGCCTGCACGGCCTACACGGCCTTGGCGGCCGCTTCGCGACCCGAGCTCAGTCGCCCTCGCCCAGCGGATAGCCGAAGCCGAAGCGGAACCCTGCGCGCACGGTGTGCAGCATCGTGCCGTCCGGCGCGCCGATGACCTCCCAGCCGAGAGCGAAGCCGCCGAACGGCATCACGCCGCGCACGCGCAGGTACGACAGGCCGATGAGGCCGGCGATGCGGCCGCCCCAGGCGAGGTCGTCGCGACCGGGGATGCCGATGACCACGGGCGCTACCTCGGCCTCGTAGTGCCAGCTGCGGCGGGTGTGGCGCAAGACCAGCGGGATCGCGGAGAAGAGCTCGACGCTGAGGCTGTCGGCCTGGATGTGCTCGTCGAAGAGCGCCGCGCCACCGATCTCGGCGCCGGCGAGCAACGTCCAATGGGGGCCCAGACCGCGGCCAATGGACAGGCGGCCGCCGCCGCCGCCGCCGCCCTGGAGCAAGGCACCACCGAGGCGAACGCTGAGCAGGCCGCCGCCCTCGGCGGTCAGCAACCAGCGGCCGCTGTCGCTCTGCACGCCGCGAAAGGCGTCGTCGACGGGCAACCAGAACGGGCAGTCCTCGCGGGCCTGGCGACCAGCACGGACGAGCAGGGCGGCGACGCGGCTGAGGTGCAGCAGCGGCGCGAGGCCGGCCAGGCTGCGGTCGTTGCGCCGCCAGGCTGCCT
>CALGHC010000752.1 GCA_937915965.1 uncultured Myxococcales bacterium | reverse complement strand
GGTCACGTCGACGAAGGGGAACGCGCAAGCGCCCGCTGTGCAGCTGCCGCCGGCGGTGGCGGCACCGCACGCGCTGCCGTCCTGGGCGGGCACGTTCTGGCAGTCGCCGGTCGCTGCCTCGCAGTCATCCGTCGTACACGACTCGCCGTCGTCGCAATCGAGCGCGATCGCCCCCGCGCAAGCGCCCGCAGCGCTGCACTTCTCGCCGACGAAACACGGCGCACCGTCGTCACACGCTTTGCCGACCTGGTCGATCGCGACCTCGTGCAGGCAGCTCTTGCCCGCCTGGCACGCGTCGCTCGTGCAGATGTTGGCGTCGTCACAGGGGGGCGTGGCGCCGGGCTTGCACACGCCCGCGGCGCAGTGGTCGCCGGTCGTGCAGATGTTGGCGTCGCTGCACGTGCCGCCTTCCTCACCACCGGGGTCGCTGATCGGTTCATGCGCACAACCACCGGCGATGCCGCAGACATCCACGGTACAAGCGTTGCCGTCGTCGCAAGCGGTCTTGCCTACCCCCGCGAGGTCGTCGACTGGCGTAGTCTGGCAGCCCTGCGCGGCGTCGCAGCCGTCGGTCGTGCATGGCTTGCCGTCGTCGCAGACCGCGCTGATGTAGCCGCTGCCGTCGCCCTTACAGCTCAGCCGGGTCTTTCCGACGCAGGTGTCGCCCGAGCACAGCGGCGGTCGACAGACGTGGTCGCTGTTGCACCAACCACCGGCGCAGTCCTGCGAGGCGTTGCAGCCGACGCAATAGCCCAGGCCCTGATCGCAGACCAGCGGGCACTGCTTGTCCGAAGCACAAGTGATTTTGGCGATACAGGTAGCGTCGACGCAGACCTGGCCGCCGGCGCAGTCGGCGTTGGTCGTGCAGTCAACGCAGATGCTGGACGCGGCGTCGCAGACCTGGTCTGCGTCCTTGCACTGCACCGAGCTGGTGCACTGCAGCCCGGCGACACAGGCGTGGTCGAGGCAGACTGCGCCGCCGCTGCACTGCGCGTGGTTGTTGCAAGCGACGCAGGTCAGCGTCGCGGGCTCGCAGAAGCCCTGCTGGCAGTCTGCGTCGTCCAGACAAGGTGGTCGGTCGCACTGGCCGTTGGCGGCGTGCATACACAGGCCGCTCTTCGGGTCACATGCGTCGGCGGTACACGGGTTGCCGTCGTCGCACTGCGCCACCTTGACCGCGTGCTTGCAGCCCGACTGGGCGCCGCAGCTGTCGATCGTGCACGGGTTGTCGTCGTCGCAGTCGACCGGCTCGCCGCCGACGCAGCCGGCCGCCGCGCAGCTCTCGCCGACCGAGCAGGCGTCGCCGTCATCGCAGGCGCCGCTTTGCAGCAGAACGTGCGCGCAGCCCGATCCCGAGGCGCAGCTGTCCTGCGTGCAGGGGAAACCGTCGTCGCAGCCGACCAGCGGCCCGGACTTGCACGCCCCCAGCTTACAATTGTCATTGAGCGTACACACTTCGCCGTCGCTGCAGGTCGCCGCAGCCGGCAGGCTCACGCACTGCGCGGAGGCGGGCGCGCACTGATCCGTGGTGCAGACGTTGCCGTCGTCGCAGTTGATGCCGACGTGCTGGCACACCCCGGTCGCCGGTACGCACGTGTCGAACGTGCACGCGTTGTTGTCGTCGCAGGTCTTTGCGTTGCCCTGACAGACGCCGCCGCTGCAATGGTCGCCACCGCTACACGCGGCGCCGTCATCGCACGGGGTGCCGTCGGCCTTGGCGACCATCGCACAGCTGCCCACCTTCGGATTGCACTGGCTGGTCGCGCAAGGGCCGTCATCGACGGTCGGACACTGAACGACCGTCGCGACGTTCAGCACGCACTTGGGCGCGGGCAGCGTCTTGTCGCAGTAGAGCACACCGTTGCACAGGTTGCCGTCATCCTTGGTCTGGCAGTCGGCGTCGAGCACGCACTCGCAGACGTTCTGGCCAGCCTCGCAAAACCCTGCGATGCAGGCGTCATTGGGCGTGCATGCGTTGCCGTCGGCGTCACACGCGGTGCCATCGGGACGTGGCTTCATCGCGCAGGCGCCGAGCTTGGCGTCGCAGTGGTTCTGCGCGCACGCCGTGTCGTCGACACTCGGACAGGTGATGACGGTCGTCGGGTTCACCTTGCAGATAGGCAAATCGCCAGACTTGTCACAGTACATCGTGCCGTTGCACAGATCACCGTCGTCCTGGCTGGTGCAGTCGTCGTCCTTTTCGCACGCGCAGACGCTCGCGCCGCCGTCGCACATACCCGCCGTGCAGGCGTCCGACAACGTGCATGGGTCACCGTCATCGCACTTGCCGCCAGCGTTGATCGGCTGGGTGACGCATTCGCCGGTCTGCGGTGCGCAGGAGGTCTGCCTGCACGCGTTGTCGCCCGCCGTCGGGCAGGTCACGACGCTCGCCGGGTTGAGCTCGCACTTGCCACTGACCAGATTGCAAAACAGCGTGCCGTTGCACGAGTCGCCGTCCTCCTTGGCCGCACAGTCGACCGCCGAGGTGCACGGGCAGGTGTCGAGTCCACCGACACAGTCGCCGGCCAGGCAGCGGTCGTTCTGCGTGCAGGTGTTGCCGTCCTCGCAGGCCGTGTTGTCGCTGAGAAAGGTCAGCGCGCACGCGCCCGTGGCGGCGTCGCAGGTGTTCTTGGCGCAGACGGTGTCGTTGCTGGCGCTGCAGCTCACCACGGTCGCCGGGTTGATCCGGCAGGTGTAGGGCAGAGCGCTGAAGTCGCAGTACCAGCTGCCCGTGCACGGATCGCCGTCGTCGAGGGGCGCGCACTCGCCGTGGTTCTGGCAGGTGCACAGGTTGGCGCCAGGTTCGCAGCCGCCAGCGGCGTCGCAGCGGTCGCCGATGGTGCATGCGACGCCATCCTCGCAGGGCTCGTCGGCGTGCACCTGCGGCGCGCAGGTGCCGCTTGCTGGGTTGCAGGCCGTCTCGACACAGGCACCGCCGCCGACCGGACCGCCGCTCGCCGTACAGTGCACCACGCTCGCTGGGTTGACCTCGCAGGTGTACGGCACCGTGCTCGTTTTGCAGTACAGCGTGCCGTTGCACAGGTCGCCGTCCTCCTGGGCAGCGCAGTCCGTCGTCGTCCGACAGGCGCAGATCTCCAGTCCGGCCACACAGGCGCCGGCGGTGCAGTGGTCCTCGATGGTGCAAAGGTCACCGTCGTCGCAGGCTGCGTCGTCAGGGCGACCCTCGCAATCGGCGCCCGTCGGTTTTGCGTCGGCGAGCGATGACGCGGTGTCGGCGAGCGCCGTGCACGTGTCCTGTGCCGCGCAACCGGCCGTCCCATTTCCCCCGTCGGTTGCCGATGCGGTGCTGCCGCTGTCGTCGGTCTGGTCGCAGCCGCCACCCGCAAGACTCGCGCCGGCGACCAGGGCGACGAGCAGCGCGAGGCCGGCGCCGCCCTCGATCGACGCGGCCGTAGTGCCACGCAGGCGAGCTGCCGGGCGGTGCGTTACCCGGCCTCGGTCCGTGCGAAAATGGGTCCTCATGGCAGTGGCTCCTTGGCTACGATCGAAACCCGGGCGAACGCGGACTGGCAGCGCGATGTGAAACGCGGTGTGAAACGCGGCGGCAGTCTCGGAGGCGTGACACGCTCGTGTCAACGTTGCCGACGCCGTTGCACGGGGCAGCAATCACTCGCGCCAGCTGACGTGAGCCGCTACCGACCCGGCGCTTGCGCCGTAGGGGCGAAGCTAGGCGCGGTGGTCACCCTCCTCTGCTGGTCTGCGTCGTCTCTCGGAAGTCGACAGTTGCTGGTCCGTCGGACCACGGCCTCGTTTCCCGCCTCCACTCGTCGAACCGAGCTGGGGATGACGGAGTCGACGGGCCAAGCACGCGACGTCAAAAGTCGCAAGCCGCTCGGCGGGATGATGGGCGTATCCACGGCAACCTGATCCTGCCTGGCGCCCCTCGAACCTCGCTCGCCCGTCGTCAGCGCCCCCCCGGTTCCAGGCCAACTGTCGACCGCAGCCACCACGCGCCCGCCTGGTGGCCGCGCGGCCTCCATACCGCGCGACCTCCATACCGCGTGAGACTCCACGACGTGTGAGAGCGGCCGAGACATGGCACACGACGCCACACCGACCACCAGCCGTCCGCTCCCGTCACGGCACCCAATATACAGGATCATTTACGGACACTTTATACGAGCTAAGCCCTTCCAGTGAGCGGCCATCCTTGCTACGCTCCAGCAGCGGCACCGAAACCACGCCGCCCCGGAGCCCTCCCCATGAGCCACCGCCCGATCCCCATCGTCCTCAGCGTCGCGGTCCTCGACCGTGCACAGCACCTCGCCAAGCTCCTCGCCGACGACGAGGACGTCGCCCTCTTCGGCACGCCGACCCGGACGACCTCGATTCAGCTCGCGCTTCACATCGGTATCCGCTACCTCGCGCAGGTGAAGGACGACGAGGACGCCGGGAGGCAGGAGGAGGACCCCGGCGCTGACGACATCCGGGCGGCCGCGAACGTCGACTGGTCGCGTGAACGTCCGGGGTGGGTGAGAACGGCGGTCCGCTTGCCCGTCTTTCTCATTCGCCAGGCGGATGTCTTGGCGAAACGCATCAACGCGAGCCCAGATTGGAGCGCGGCGGGCCGATGCACACGTTCGTCTGTCCTCCGCATGGCGCTGGCTCATGGCATCTCGGAGCTGGAGCTCAAGTACATTCCCGACGGACAGAGGCGATCACCGATCACGCTTTGGGCCCTTGCCCCGGGCTTGCACGACATCTGGAAGCGCTTGCCCAACGCTTCCGCCTACCAGCCGCTGCCCGACGAAGAGCCCGCCTTCCGTGCCGCTGGTACCGATGGCCCTGACGAGGAGAACCAATCATGATCACCCCAGACACCTACGAATCAATCGAGCGCCTCTGGACCGTGAGCGAGACCGCCCGCTACCTGCGCGTCTCGACCAGCTGGGTCTATCGCGAGGTCGCCGCCGGCAAGCTGCCCGCGTGCCGGTTCGGCGGCAACATCCGCTTCGAACCCGATCAGATCCGCGCCTTCGCGCGCGGCGAGTTGACGGTCGGACCGCAGAGTTGACGGTGGGCTGCCGACGCCGACACCGACGCCCATCTGGCGCTTGCAGGGAGGCGTTGGTGGGCACAGGACGGAGGGCTACCTCGAGGGGTGGCCGGTTGCTTTGAGACGAGCTCAGACCAGGGAGACGACATCATGGCCAGTGTCTACCAGCGAGGCGGCAGCAAGATCTGGTACGTCGCATACGTCGACCACCGCAACAAGCGCATCACGGTGGCGACCAAGGCGCACAATCGCACCGCGGCGCGTGAGATCGCCAGCGAGCTTGAGCAACGGGTGTGGCGACACAAGCAAGGGCTCGAGGCGCTGCCGTGCGACAACCCGATGACCGTCGGCGAGCTGCTGGCCTGGTGGCTGCGCGAGAGGTCGGCGGGGCTGGCCTCGCATGAGCGCAACGTCAGCTACGTGCGGTCGCACATCATCGAAGCGGACTTCGCGCGGCTGCGAGTCGACCGAATCGCCGCGACCGATATCCAGCAGTTCTTGCGCATGAAGGAGCGTGGCGGCCGCGTCCACGGCAAACGACGTGGTGGCCTGGCGCCCGCGTCGGTCAACCATCTGCGCTCCTTCCTCAGCCGCGCATTCAGCGCCGCCATCGAGGAGGGGTACTTCATTGGGCCGAATCCCGTCGCGGCGATTCGCAAGCGTAAGGAACCCAAGCGGCTGCCCGACTACCTGCGCCCGCACGAGGTGCGGCTGGTGATCGGAGCCCTCGCTCCCCAGTGGCGACCGCTGTTCGCCACGGCGATCTACACGGGGATGCGCAAGGGCGAGCTGTTCGCGCTGCGGCGGCGGGACATCGATCTCGACGCTGGCCTGATCTATGTGCGCGGCTCGCACGGCCGCGACATCCCCAAGAGCGGCGAGGAGGCGACCGTGCCGATCGCCTCGGAGCTGGTCGCCTTCCTGCGCGAGGCGCTCGCCGCGTCACCAACCAGCCAGGTGTTTTGCCAACAGGATGGCAAAGCCCACCGCCACGACCTGCCGCTGTCGCGTGTGCTTCGCCGCGCGATGAGCCGCGCCGGCCTGATCGAGGGCTGGTTGCATATCTGTCGACGCAAGGACTGCGGCCACCGCGAGGATCAGCGCGACGGCGAGTTGCGACGCTGCCCCGCCTGCAAGATGGTGCTGTGGCCCAAGCCGGTGGTGCGGCCGCTGCGCTTCCACGACATGCGCCACACGACGGCGAGCATCCTGATCAACCGCGGCGCCAGCCTCGCCGCCGTACAGTGCATCCTGCGACACAGCGATCCACGCATGACGATGGGCACCTACGCCCACCTGGCGCCCGACTTCCTGCGCGACGAGATCGAGAGGCTGCGGTTCTTCGGCGACGAGCCAGACGCTGCCCCGGTGGCGCCGGCTGGCCCCGCCGTCGAAGGGCGTCCGTCGCAGGCGCAGCAGACGCAGCAGTCGCTGCAGTCGCTGCAGTCGCTGCAGTCGCAGCAATCGCAGCAGTCGCCGCCGCAGTCCGTGCCGCCGCAAACACAGGCGGCCGTGGCGTCGCGCGGCGGCTGCGATTGCGACGAAGAGCCGTTGTCAGAATCTGCAAACGAGGGCGAAAATGCGGACAAACGCGTGGCGGACCAGCTCCGAGATGCTGCAGATCTGCTGCGAACGGCCGAAGACCGCGGCGCCAGCGGCCACGGGCCGTTTTGCAACCAC
>CALGHC010000751.1 GCA_937915965.1 uncultured Myxococcales bacterium | reverse complement strand
GGGCAGCACCGCCGCCCCGACCCCAAAGGGCAGCTCCGCTGCCCGCACGCAGCGGAAAGACCGAGAAGGGGCAGCACCGCCGCCCCGACCCCAAAGGGCAGCTCCGCTGCCCGCACGCAGCGGGGAAGGCAGGAAAACCACGCTTTTCCTGCCTGGGGGTCGAGCCCCGACCCCCCAAGACAAAACGGGGAAGGCAGGAAAACCACGCTTTTCCTGCCTGGGGGTCGAGCCCCGACCCCCCAAGACAAAAAAAGACAAAAGACACCGGCGACGGAGACCAAAATGACGCTGAAAATCCAGAACCTACACGCCTCCGTCGCCGACAAGCCGATCCTCCGCGGCCTCACGCTTGAGCTTCGCCCCGGCGAGGTCCACGCCATCATGGGTCCGAATGGCTCGGGCAAGTCGACGCTGTCGCACGTGATCGCCGGCAAGGACGGCTACACCGTGACCAGCGGATCGGTCCGCTTCGGCGGCATGGACCTGCTCGCCCTTGAAGCCGACCAGCGCGCCCGCGAGGGGGTCTTCCTGGCGTTCCAATACCCGGTCGAGATCGCAGGCGTGTCGAACAAGTACTTCCTCAAGGCTGCCGTCAACGCCGTGCGCAAGCATCGTGGCGAGAAAGAGCTCGACGCCTACGACTTCCTCCGGCTGCTCAAAGAGCAGTCGGCGCTTGTCGGCATCGACCCCAAGCTGCTCGACCGCGACGTCAACTCGGGATTCTCTGGCGGCGAGAAGAAGCGAAACGAGATCCTGCAGATGGCGCTGCTCAAGCCCAAGCTGTGCATCCTCGACGAGACCGACTCGGGGCTCGACATCGACGCGCTCAAGGCGGTCGCCGAGGGCGTCAACGCCCTGCGCAGCCCGGATCGAGCGATGTTGATCATCACCCACTACCAACGCCTGCTCGACTACATCGTGCCCGACAAGGTCCACGTGCTCCTCGACGGCCAGATCGTCCGCAGCGGAGACAAGGAGCTGGCGCTTGAACTCGAAGAGCGCGGCTACGACTGGATCCGCGAGGCCGTCGCGGCGCAGCCGTCGAGCGGAGGCGCGGCATGAGCGCGACGACCACCCCCACGCCCATCGACACCTCGGCGCCAGCCTGGCTGCGCGATCTGCGCGCCGAGGCCAGCAACAGTTGGGACCAAGATGGCCTGCCGCCCAGCCGCGGTGACGCCTGGCGGCATTTCCAGACGCGAGCTCTGGCCGGCCGCGATCTCGCCGGCACATCCACCGTCGCCGACTCCGTCGATCTCGACGCGGCGCTCGGCCCCGCGCTCAGCGCGACTGCGGCCCGGCTGTGCTTCGTCAATGGTCGATTCGACGCGACTCGGTCGCACATCGAGGCCCTGCCGGCGGGGGTGTTCGTGGGAAGCTTGGGCGCGGCATACGAGACCGGCCACGAGGCCCTCACCCGCTCGCTCGACCGGATCTTGCCCGACGACCTGCGGTCGGGTTCCCAGGCCGGTCTGTGCCGGCTCAACACCGCTCGCTTTGAGGACGGCGCCCTCGTCGTCCTGCCCGCGGGCGCGGACCTCAGCGGCGCGATCGAGGTGGTCTTTCTGATCGCGCCGACCGCCGATGGCAGCGCCCCAGTGGCCCTGCCGCGCGTCCTCGTCGTCGCTGGCGCCAACAGCCGCCTCGATCTCGTCGAGCGCCATGTCGGGCTCATCGCCGGCAGCGCCAAACCGCCAGTGAGCTGCGCCATCACCGAGGTCGACGTCGGCCGCGACGCGACGGTGCGATACGTCCACGTCGGGCTGGGCGCAAGCGACGCCTGGCATATCGACACCACCGCCGCTACGGTGGGCGCGGGTGGCCACTTCGACAGCCACATCGTCCAGCTCGGCGGCGCGCGCAGCCGCAACGACGTGCGTGTGCGCTTCGCCGGCGATCACGGCAGCTGCCGGCTCGATGGCCTCTACCTGGGCGACGGCGACCAGGTCCTCGACCACTACACCGTCATCGACCACGCCACGCCGCGTTGCACAAGCGAAGAGCTGTACAAGGGCGTCGTCGCTGGTCGAGCGACCGGCAGCTTCGTGGGGCGGGTCTGTATTGACGAGGGGGCCGTCGGTTCGGCGACGCATCAGCTGTCGCGGAGCCTGCTGCTATCGGAGACGGCGACGGCGCACACCCGGCCCCAGCTGGAGATCGACAACGACGACGTCGTCGCCACCCACGGCGCGACGGTCGGTTCGCTCTCCGCCGAGGCGCTCTTCTACCTGCGCGCGCGCGGCATCCCAGCCGCCGAGGCGCGCGGCATCCTGACCCAGGCCTTTGCCGCCGAGTTGATCGATCGACTGCCGATCGCCACCCTGCGCGACGAGCTCGAGGCGCTGGTTGGAGCGCGGATCAGCGCGACCTTCGCCGCGCCGTCTGCGGACGACGCGGCCGCATCTGTTGGGGGCACGGCGGGCAAGACCGGCAAGACCGGCAAGACCGGCAAGGCCGGCAGGGCTGCCGCGCCCGCCCCCCTGGACGCCGACGCCATCCGCGCCGAGTTCCCCTGCCTCGACCAACAGGTCAACGGCAACAGGTTGATCTATCTCGACAACGCGGCGACGACTCAAAAACCGCGCGCTGTGCTCGAAGCGATCGATCAGGCATACGCCCGCGACTGCGCCAACATCCACCGCGGCGTGCACACCCTCAGCCAGCGAGCCACCCACTCCTACGAAGCCGCCCGCGAGAAGGTGCGCGGCTTCCTGCACGCCGCCGATGTCAGCGAGATCGTCTTCACGCGCGGCACGACCGAGGCGATCAACCTGGTCGCGCAGAGCTACGCGCGGCCCAAGCTGGGACCAGGGGACGAGATCCTCGTGACCGCGATGGAGCACCACAGCAACATCGTGCCCTGGCAGCTGGTCTGTCAGCAGACCGGCGCCAAGCTCGTCGTCGCCGACATGGACGACAGCGGCGCGCTGATCCTCGACGACTACCGCGCCAAGCTCTCCGAGCACACCCGCCTGGTCGCCGCTGTGCACGTCTCCAACGCCCTGGGCACGATCAATCCGGTCGCCGAGATGATCCGACTCGCCCACGAGCGCGGCGTGCCCGTGCTGCTCGACGGCGCGCAAGCGGTCGCCCACAGCACCGTCGACGTGCAAGCCCTCGACGTCGACTTCTACGCCCTGTCGGGCCACAAGCTCTACGGCCCGACCGGCATCGGCGTGCTGTACGGCAAACGCGCCCTGCTCGAGGCGATGCCGCCCTGGCAGGGTGGCGGCGACATGATCCGCAACGTCAGCTTCGCCGAGACC
>CALGHC010000750.1 GCA_937915965.1 uncultured Myxococcales bacterium | reverse complement strand
ACGACCACGACGACCACGACGACGGCCCCGTCGACTTGGATGACGACAGTGAGGACGCTGCCCCCGCCAAGGCGGCGGCCGCCGAACCGTTCGCGACCGCGGGGCTGGCCAGCCGACTACCCGCCGACGCCATCGCCCCGCGGGACCGCGACGCCGAGGCGCGGCGTGACCGCGTATTTGACATGGACCCCGACCGCTACCCGACCATCTGCGGGATGGGTCGCAATCTCACCCAGGACGCGCTTGATGGTCGGCTCGAGCCGTTGATCGGCCGCGACGACGTCGTCAGCGCTGTCATCGACGTGCTGTTGATGAAGCAGGTCAACAATCCCTGTCTGATCGGCGAGGCCGGCGTCGGCAAGACGGCGATCGTCGAGGGTCTTGCGCTGCGGTTGGCTGGCAACACCGCGCAGTACGGTCGCCTCGGCGAAGCCGTGATCGTCGAGATCCAGGTCTCGTCGCTGCTCGCCGGCACATCCTTCCGTGGGTCCTTCTCGGAGCGCTTGCGCAAGCTGCGCGACGAGGTCGCCAACGCCGAGGGGCGCATCGTGGTCTTTATCGATGAGATCCACACGCTCATGGGGGCCGGTGCCGGAGACGGGCCACTCGACGCCGCCAACGACCTCAAGAACGACCTGGCCCGTGGCCGATTCCCCCTGATCGGCGCCACTACGCTGGCCGAGTATCGGCGCTTCATCGAGAAAGATCCGGCGATGGAGCGCCGCTTCCAGGTCGTCGAGGTACCCGAACCCGACGTCGACGAGGCGATCGCCATCCTCTCGGGAGTCGCACCGCTGTACGCCACGCACCACAGGGTAACCTACCACCCCGACGCGATCATATCGGCTGTGCACCTGTCGAAACGGTTCATCACCGACCGCTGCCTGCCCGACAAGGCGATCGCTGTGCTCGACCGGGCGGGCGCCCACGCCAGGCGCTCGACCCGCAAGCAGGTGCTCGTCGACGACGTCGCCCGTGCGGTTCACCGGCTCACCCGCGTGCCCATGGACCGCCTTCTCGCCGACGAAAAGAGCCGAATCCGCGATCTCGCCAGCGACCTCAAGAAGCACATCGTCGGCCACGACGACGCCATGGTTCGGGTCTCCCGCCGGGTGCAGCGCAACTACGCGGGTTTCTCGGGAGAGCGTCCACTCGCTTCGTTTCTCTTTGTCGGGCCGCCCGGCGTCGGCAAGACCGAGGCCGCGCGGGCGCTCTCGTCGGCGCTCTTCCTGGTCGACGACGCCCTGGTTCGTTTTGACATGACCGAGTACGCGGACAGCCACAGCGTCTCGCGGCTGCTCGGCTCGCCGCCGGGCTACGTCGGCCACCACCAGCCAGGATTGCTCTCACAAGCCCTGCACCGTCGGCCCTACCGTGTGTTGCTCTTTGACGAGTTCGATCGGGCCGCACCCGAGGTCGTCGCCCTCTTGCTGCAGATGCTCGATGCCGGCCGCATCACCGACAATCAGGGGCATCTGCTCGATCTGCGCAACGCGATCTTCGTGCTGACCACCAACCTGGGTACCGAGCATCTCGTCGACGGCGTCGGTCGGCGAACGATCGGCTTTGGCGCCGCCGCCGAGACCGCAAGCAGCGACGGCGACCAGGCCGAGCTCGAGACACGCACGATCGAGGCCGCCCGAAGCAGCCTGCCGGCGGAGCTGGTTGGCCGGATCGACGAGACCATCGTCTTCCACCCGCTCAGCGACGCGTCCGTCCGCGAGGTGGTCGCGCGCACCTTGGCGGCGAGCGTCGAGCGACTCTACGAAGCGCGGCTGATCCGCGTGCGCTGCGACCCCAGCGTCGTCGATCTGATCCTCGCGCGCGGCGGTGCTGATCCGCGCACCGGGGTGCGGCCCCTGCGCTCACGGGTCGAGGAGCTCGTCGAGAGCCATCTGACCGAGTGCATCCTTGAGGGAAGCCTGCGGCCAGGCATGGAAGTCGAGCTCGTCTGTCGCGACGGACTGCTTGTCGTCGAGCCGATGTAGGCCCCGCGAACCTGTGCCGAGTCGCTCAGCCGACCGCTCCCACGAAGACCGCCGTTCGCGGCCGTCCATACAGGTCGACCTCGCCGGCGCGGAAGTGGCGGACGTCGCCCGCGCCAGCGACCAAGGCGGCGAAGCGCGCAGACCAGGGCAGGGCGCCCTCGGTCTCCAGTTCGAC
>CALGHC010000749.1 GCA_937915965.1 uncultured Myxococcales bacterium | reverse complement strand
GACGACGACCTGGCACCCTGGCCGCCCCGGCGCAGTCGCGCAGCATGGCCGAGCCACGCGATCCCGGGCAAGTTCTGGCCAGGCGCCGCAAAACACGGACCAGATTCTCCCTGGCCATCGAATCTGGCATCCTGCGTCTGCGCGTCCTCGCGCGCTCGAGGCCCCGTGTCGACCCAACCCACCGCATCGTCGCCAGCTGTCGCACCCGCAACGGTCACCCGCCGTGGTCCGCTGCGACCGCTCTCCGTCGCGCCGATGATGGATCGCACCGATCGCCACTTCCGGGTCCTGATGCGGGCGTTGACGCGTCGGACCCTGCTGTACACCGAGATGGTCACCACCGGCGCCATCCTGCACGGCGACCGCGACAGCCTGCTTGGATTCTCGGCAATCGAACATCCCATCGCACTTCAGCTCGGTGGGGATGACCCCGGCGCGCTCGCCCAATGCGCCAGGTTCGCCGTCGAGCGCGGCTATGACGAGCTCAATCTCAACGTCGGCTGTCCCAGCGACCGCGTGCAGCGCGGCCGTTTTGGCGCGGTGCTGATGAAGGAACCCGAACGGGTGGCCGCGTGTGTCGCCGCGATGCGGGCCGCTGTGGACGTGCCGATCACGGTCAAGCACCGCATCGGTGTCGACGAACTCGATCGCTACGAGGACATGCTTCGGTTCGTCGACGTCGTCGCTGCCGCCGGCTGCGACCGCTTTGTCGTCCATGCACGCAAGGCGTGGCTCGCCGGTCTGTCGCCCAAGGAGAACCGCGAGGTCCCGCCTCTGCGCTACGAGGACGTCTTTCGGCTGCGCGCAGAGCGGCCCGGGCTCGCTGTCGAGATCAATGGCGGCGTGCGCACGCTCGCCGCCGTTGAGTCGATCCAAGCACACGTCGACGGCGTGATGATCGGTCGGGCGGCGTACGCTGATCCCTACGTCCTGGTCGACGCGGACCAACGGGTATTTGGCGAGGCGGGCCCCGTGGTCAGTCGCCACGCCGTTGTCGAGCGGATGCTGCCCTACGTCGAGGCCCACGTCGCCGCCGGCGGCCGCCTGCACGTCGTCAGCCGCCACCTCCTGCCCCTCTTTGGTGGGCAGCCCGGAGGCCGGCTGTGGCGCCGGCTGATCAGCGAGAACGCGTGCCACGCTTCAGCTGGGGTCGAGGTCATCGAGCGCGCCTTGGCGGCCGTGCCCCGTCCCGAAGCCGGCGCGCTGCCTGCCTGATTCGGGTCGGCGCGGCTCTTGTCAGGCACCGCCGGCGCTAACGAGCCTTCTCGGCGGCCAGCAAGCGGTCGACGATCGCGGGCAGCAAAGCCGCCGCGGTGCCCTGGGCGAAGTGGCCCTCGTCGAGGCGCTCCGCCAAGGCGGCAAATGGGTTGTGTTCCGGGTTGACGTCGACGAGCGCGCCGCGCCGCGCCGCGACCGCGCGACCCATCTGGATGGGCAGATTCGTCGCCCCCGAGGTGCCGACGACGATCAGCAGGCCTGCTTCGTCGGCCGCGCGCAGCGAGCTGTGGAAGCGGTAGTTCTCCTCGTCGTACGATTCGTCAAACCACAGCACGTGTGGGCGCATCCAGCCGCCGCAGCTTGCGCAGCGCAGCGTGGCGCGTTCGTCGTCTTCGAGGGTCGCGCTGCGGTCCGGTCGCGCCAGGGCTGCAGGAACCGGCAGCGCGCCGCTGTGGCAGGGCCTGTCACAACGCATCCATGCGATATTGCCATGGATCTGCCAGGTTCGCGCCTCGCTGTTGCCGGCGCGCAGGTGCATGCCGTCGACGTTCTGGGTCACGACCACGAAGCGTTCGCCGAAGCCTCCCTCCAGGTCGCCCAGCGCGCGGTGCCCGGCGTTGGGTTCGGCTTGAAGACAGACACCGAGACGATGCAGGTACCACGGCCACACGACCTCCGGCCTGCGCGCGAAGGTCGCGTGGGTGGCCAGCTCCTGCGGGTGGTAGTTGCGTGAGCCGACCGTCCAGAAGCCGTCTCCGCCACGGAAAGTCGGGATGCCGCTCTCGGCCGAGATCCCAGCGCCGGTCAGGACCACGATGCGACCGCGGCCGCGTGCGGCGACCGAGAGGATTTCATCCAAATGTGGGTCGAGCCGGATGTCGGTCATGGTCGCTGGCACCTGAAATGGCACTGGGCTACGTTCTTGGCACTGGGCTACGTTCTTGGCACTGGGCTACGTTCTTGGCACTGGGATTCTACCACGGTCATCGCGCCGTTGCCCGGGTCGGTACAGGTCTGCGGGCGCCCTGGAGTTTGGCGCAACCCTGCTCTACGCTTCGCGCTGCGCCCGTGCTCAAGGAGGAGGCCCCCATGCCCCGCTGGATCGCCCTCATCGCTGCTCTAGCTCTGGTCAGCGCAACCCCAGGCTGCGGTGCGAACCGCTCGTACACCGTGGACGAGAGTGGTTATCGCAGCGCGCCGCAGGGCAGCTCGGCGGGATCGGCGCCGCCCGCGATGGTCGCCCTGGAACGGCAGGCGAGCGCCGAGCGGTCTGTCAATCGGGCCGGCTCGTCGCCCTCGTGGGCCAGCAGCGAGGCCGCGCCCGTGCCCACCTCGGATGCAGAGTCAGAGCCGCGGCGACGGGCACCCCGACCGGCGCCGGTCGCCAAAGGCTCGAAGAGGGGCTCCGACGGCCGGGGAGATCGAGCCAAGCACCAGCAGCGACCCGACAACCGCGACAGCCAGGTTGCAGCCAGCGGCAAAGACCAAGACCACGCTCAGCAGGTCGAGACGAAGGTCGCCAACGATCAGCCTGCCGACGAGGAGCACAAGCCGCTCGTGGTCTATCTCGGCTACCTCAAGTTGCGGGTCAAACGGGTCCTCGAAGTAGTCGACGCGATTACCAAGCGAACCGACGAGGCCAAAGGCTACATCCAGAGCCTGGGTAGCCGGGTCATCATCGTCCGCATCCCCGCGAGCGATTTCGAGGCCGTCATGGCCAGCTTCGCCGAGTTCGGCGAGGTCGTCGATCGGCGGGTCAAGGCTGTCGACGTCACCAACCAGTACACCGACGTACATGCCCGACTTGCTGTCTCTCGCGAGTCTCTCAATCGACTGCTCGCGCTCTTGCACACCGTCAAGGATGTCAACGAGCGCTTGCGGATCGTCCAGGAGATCAAGCGGCTTGGCGAGCAGATCGAGACGATGGAGTCGACCCTCGCCACCCTCAAGAACCTCGTGGATTACTTTACGATCACCATCGAGATCGAGCCCGTCGTGGCCGATCACAACAGCCTGGAGCACCGCTCGCCGTTCCCCTGGGTCCGCAGCCTGATGGCTCATCTCACGACCGTCGAGGCGGGTCGCGATCGCGTCACGCTCACGCTACCCAAGGGCTACGTGCTCTTTCATCAGGACGATGTCTGGCGGGCAAGAGCGGCAGATACCAGCGTGCTGCGGATTGGGAGAGTCGAGAACGAGCCGCGCGGCGACGCGCCGTTCTGGGCCCGTGCCGTCGAGCACGAGCTGGACGGACGCGATGAGGACCGGGTCTTGAGTGGCCAGGCGGGGGCGCTCGAGTGGCGGGTGTACCGCAACAAGGACATCCGGCCTCGCTACTGGCTCGTCGGTCTGCGCACCGTCGGGGCGGACGCATTCGTCGTCGAGGCGTTCTTCCCCAACGAGCAGAGTTGGACGGCGCACGGCAAGGCCGTCATCGCCAGCCTCGACAGCCTGGAGGTGCGGTGATGGGGGCGCTCGCTATCTTCGACATCGAGCGGTTGCTGCTCGCCTCCTGTCTGTTCGCTGCGGTGGCGGTCGCTGCCGCAGCCGCACCAGCCTCGGCGGCCGAGCCCGGCGAGCCACCTGCCGCGGCCGCCCC
>CALGHC010000748.1 GCA_937915965.1 uncultured Myxococcales bacterium | reverse complement strand
GAGACGTTGGTGAGCGTCGAGGCGACGACCGCCGTCTCAATTCCGGCGGCCAGGCCGACCGACGCGCCCTCCAACGGCGTCCCGGTAACGACTTCGGCGACCTTGCCGCACACGGTGACATAGGCGACGGGGCTGGCGAGGGCCTGCAAGGTGAAGTCGATCAAGAAGGACGTGCCGTCAGTCAGTTCGAAGTCCGCTGTGATCACCTTGAAGTAGCCCGGCAGGGTCACCTCGATGCAGTACGTCCCCGGGGCCGGCTCGAGCAGATACTGGCCATCGACGTCGCTCGTGGTTGACGCGATCGGCGGAACGAGGTCCTCGCTGAGGCTGCACTTGCCCGCCGGCAGCAGCTCGATGGTGGCGCCGGCCAGGTGAGCTGCCGTGGCGCCGTCGCTGACCAACCCGGCGATCTGGGTGGTGGGGCAGATGCCCTCGTCGGTCTGACCGTTGCAATCGTCGTCGATGCCATCGCAGAACTGCTCGGTAGCCGCGCAGACCGGCCCGGCGTCGGCGTCGTCTGCCGCGTCGCTGGCGTCGTCGTCCACGTCGGCGACGTCCTCGGCAGCGTCGTCCTGCGCATCGTCGACGTCGTCACCGGCGTCGGCGACATCCTCCGGCACGTCCTCGACGTCCTCGACGTCCGCTGCCACGTCCTCGCTGGCGTCTGCGACGTCCTCTGCCACGTCCTCTGCGACGTCCTCGACGGCGTCTGAGACATCCTCTGCCGCATCCACGACGTCCTCGCCCGTGTCACCGACATCCGCTTGCACGTCTTCGGCCGCGTCGGCGACGTCTTCGCCGGCGTCTGCGACGTCTTCGACCGCGTCGGCGACGTCTTCGAAGACGTCGGTGGAGTCTGCAGCATCGTCAAGGACCGATCCGTCTTCTGCAATGTCGGTCGTATCATCCGGCGCCGAGACCTCCGAGCCCGCGTCGTCGACGCTCCCACCGTCGTCGGGCGCGATCACGTCAGCGTCGGGCGTGGTCGTGTCGGCGTCGGGCGCGGTCACGTCGGCGTCGGGCGTGGTCGCGTCGCCGGCCGGGCCGCTATCGGCGTTGGTGACCGTGTCCTGATCGACCGGGCCTCCGTCCGCGTTGCCACCGATCTGTCCGTCGGCAGGGTAGGCGCAGAGGTTGTCGACGCAGGCGCCGCCAGGACAGTGGCTGTCGACCAGACACTGCCCGTCGGCGCGGTCGATCTCGATGCGGGTGCCTGTGCAGGCGCCCAGCGAGAGAACCAGGGTGGCGATCAACGCCGTCATTTCGATGTGTTTGTGCATTTTCGGCTCCCTCATCATCGGCTCCGCGTCACGATGGTGAACTCGACGCGTCGGTTGCGTTGGCGGCCCTCTTCGGTGTCGTTGCCGACCTTGGGTCGCGTGTCTCCGTAGCCAGCGGCATCGAGGCGCTTGCGCGCGACGCCACGCGAGACCATGTAGGCCACGACAGCCCGGGCGCGACGCAGCGACAGCGAGCGGTTGTGGTCCGCCGTGTGGGTGTTGTCGGTGTGACCCTCAAGCCGCACCAGCACCAGCTCGCTGTGGTCCTTCATCAGCTGCACGACGTCGTCCAGAACGGGCTTCCAGGCGGGCAGGACGATCGCTTCGTCGACGTCGAACTCGATGCGCTGGGTCAGCTCGATCTTCGTCTCCATGACCTCGGGGGGCGGACAGCCATTCTTCTTGGCGAACTCGGAGGCGTCACCGGGGGTCTCGGGGCACGCGTCGAGATGATCTCGAATTCCGTCGCCGTCGGTGTCAGGCGGACAGCCATTCTCGGCTGGGTCTGCGCTGGGTCGCCCCGGCACGTCGGGACACGCATCCTGGGCGTCGGCGACGCCGTCGTTGTCGCGGTCGGGCGGGCAGCCATTGCGGGCCGGCTCCGCATGCGCCATGCCGGCGACCTTCGGGCAGGCGTCGTCGTCGTCGACGATGCCATCGCCGTCGCGGTCCGGTGGGCAACCGTTGCGGGCTGGGTCCGCGTTGGCCGCGCCAGCGACCTGCGGGCAGGCGTCCTGGGCGTCGACAATTCCGTCGCGGTCGCCGTCCGGCGGGCAGCCGTTGCGCGCGGGGTCGGGATCGGCCACGCCGGCGACCGCCGGACAGGCGTCCTTGCCGTCGGGCACGCCGTCGCGATCGCCATCGAGAACGACCGGCTCGTCCCAGCAACGTTCGGCGCGAACGCCGACCATGGCCCGCAACGAGGTGCTTCCGAGGCCCTCGAGGGCGCCGCCGCCGGCGACGGCGTAGACGCTCAGGCCATTGGTCACGCAAAGCGCCGCGCCGCCCTGGAGCTCAAGCGCGGTGCCGTTGCCGTCAAAGGGACTGCCGGCCTGGGTCGACAGGCCAGCCTCGCCGATCAGCTTGAGGCGGCCGTCGAGGAGGTCGTGGCGCAAGCCGGCGCCGACCTCGATCTCCGAGCTGGCCTCGTAGAAGCCAATCTGCTCGCCACCGCGCAGGCGAATCGCCGCGTTGGCGGCGACGGTGGTCGCACCAAAACGCAGGTCAGCGATCAGGCGCGGAGCGAAGGTCAGACCGGTGTCACCGGCCCAACTGCGAGCGCCCGCGGTCGGTAGCGTCAGCTCGGGCTCGACGGCGAGGCCAAAGCCGCTGCCCTTGCGGGCGATGATCAGCCACTTGGCGGAGACCCGCGCCTCGCCCAGGGCGAAGCCGGCGGCCGGATCGGCGCCGGGGAATCCCCTGCCGCCCGCGCTGTATGCGACCAGCGGTAGATTCGCCGCGATCGACAACCGCTCGAAGATCACGTAGCTCGCCTGCAGGTCGACCGTGTAGTGGCTGTTGACCAGATCGTAGACGTCCTGCGCACCACCGGTGCCGTCGACGATGACCAACGGTCGGCCCGCGTAGCCCAGGAAGAGGCCGGCCGCCCAGGTCCGACCGCCGAAGTCCGCGGCGGTACGGATCGACAGCAGATCTCCTGAATGCGGCGCGACCCGCATGCGGCGCACGTTGACCTGCGCCGTCTCTGCGGCTCCGGCAGGCGTGGCTGTCGAGACCAGGATCAGGCCCAGGCCGACGAGGGCAGCGGCGAGGGCGCGGCGGTCACCTCGGGCCCCACGCGGGCCGCTTCGACGGCTGTCGCTCCACGCGTGCGAGCTGGCGGGCTGATGCGGGCTGGCGGGCTGATGCCGGCTGGCAGGCTGAGATGTGCCGACTGGCGATGCGGTGTATTTGGTGTCCATCTGGCAAGCCTCGGAAAGGATGATGCCGGTCAGGCCGGGCAGAAGCCGGCGCGCCTCGAGACGTAGACTGTGCATGAAGCGGGCCAACGCGCCGGCTCTGCGACCCGATACCGCCTGCACAACTGCCTCTGGAGCGGTCTTCGAAAGATCGAAGATGTGATCCACGAGTCGATCTGCTCGAATTCGTCGGTCTGCAGCGGACGACCGAGAACGGCGCCGCCAAGACCCGATGGACCGGCGTCTCGTCAGCGGCGCGAGTCTCGGGGCGTCTCGAAGCGTCTCATCCTTTCCCGGGCTGCCTCGCTGACCGTACCGTCAGGGCGTTGTGCCGACTCGGCGAGCGGGCGGACGCGGGTCGGCCAGACCGGATCAAACGGGCCGGCCATACCGGTCCCGGCGTCGCCAGATGCAGCCCGGAAGGCGTATTGAACGACATTCCCAGCCGGAATCGCCATCGCCCCGAGCACCGGCGGCACGCCCCTTGCAACGCCACCGTCTGCGGAGGGCGGCTGGCATCAGCCCGTCCCACAAGGCGGCTAGCGCCAATGGCCAGCGGTCCAACCCGGCCGCGTCAAGCTTGGCCGCGTCGAGTTCCACCGCATCGATGAGGGAGAAGGGACGTGCAGCAGAGTCGCAGCCAGCCACGCCAACTGCGTCAGCTACGCGCCGCTGCCAGCGTCGTCATCGGCAAATCGGCTGAGGTGCCGGTACAGGGTCGCTCGGCCGACACCAAGCAGCTCGGCGGCTCGTGTCCGGTTGCCCTTGGCCCGGCGCAGCGCCTCGGCGACAGCGGCGCGGTCGAGGCGCTGTGGCCCAATGAGCGCGTCCGAGTCGGCGACAGCCGCGCCAGTTGCTGTGGTCACAGGGACCGCAGACCCGACCGACGCGGCAGCCGCTGCCGGCACGGAAGACACGGAAGACACGGAAGACACGGGACACAGTGCGACCCGTGGTTCGCGAATCTCGACGGGCAGATCTGCCGGTTCGATGGCGTCGCCGCGTGCGCGGACGATCGCAAACTCGATCGCGCTGCGCAGCTCGCGCACGTTGCCCGGCCAGTTGTGATCGGTCAGGACCCGAGTCGCCTCGGGGTCGACGCGGCGCACCTGCTTGCCCATCGCCGCGCCGACCTCCTGCATGAAGGTCTCGACGAGCAGCGGGATGTCCTCGCGGCGCTCGCGCACGGGCGGCAGCGCCACGCGGGCGACGCGGAGGCGATAGAGAAGGTCGCTGCGGAAGGCGCCACGATCGACCTCGTCGGCCAGCTTGCGGTGGGTGGCGGCGATCAGCCGGACGTCGACGGGCCGAGGCGTGTTCTCGCCGACCCGGGTGACCTCGCGCTCCTGCAGGACGCGCAGCAGGCTCGTTTGAACGGTCGGCGGGATGTCTCCCACCTCGTCGAGGAAGAGCGTGCCACCGTGGGCCGCCTCGAAGACGCCCTTGTGGTCAGCGATCGCCCCGGTGAACGCGCCGCGCTTGTGACCGAAGAGCTGGCTGGCGACGAGGGACTCGGCGAGGCCGGCGAGGTTGACGGCCACGAAGGCCTTCTCCTTGCGGGGGCTCGCCTCGTGCAGTGCGCGAGCGACCAGCTCCTTGCCAGTGCCGGTCTCGCCTTCGATGAGCACCGTCGTGTCGACCGCGGCGAGGTCCTCGATCAGCTGGTAGATCGCCAACATCGCTGGCGACCGGCCGACAAGGCGATGATAGCGAGCGCCGGTGCGCAGCCGCTCGCGCAGGGACTCTGCCTCGCTGACGTCGTGCAGGAACAAGATGCGAGCGCTGGATTTGCGCGGGTCGTCGACGACCTCGACGCGCAGCCACAACCTGCGGCCGCTGGCCAGATCCAACATCAGGTTGGTGGCCGTGCGCTGGTCCGACGGCAGATCGCAGGCGTGGGTGAGGTCACGCTCCTGGTCGCCGTCGATACGAAGCGCCTCGGCGAAGGGCACGCGCAGCTCTCGGTCGAGTGGCAGCTCGAGCGCGACGCGCGCGGCGCGGCTGATGAATCCGGTCCTGCCGTCGCCATCAACGAGGACGGTTCCCTCGGGCAAGCGGTCGAGGATCGTCAGCAGATCGTCGCGCCTGGCGCGCGCTTCGCCGAGCGCGGCCGCAAGGCGGTCGTCGGCCTCGCGGCGACGGGACCGGTCGGCGACCCGTTGTTCGGCGATGGTGAGGCGGATCATCAGATGGTCGACGTCGAGCGGCTTGGGGATATAGTCGTCAGCTCCCGCTTCAAGGACCTTGGCGAGATCTTCCGGGCCGTTCTTGACGGTGACCAGGATGATGATCGCGTCCTCGCCGCCGGGCAGGCGCCGCAGCCGCCGGCGGTCTCCAGGCCGTCGGTTCCAGGCAGCAGCCAATCGAGCAGCACCAGCGGAGGCACGCCGGGCGTCACCGCTTCAAGCGCCTCGTCTCCAGTGGTGCAAGCGACGACTTCGTGGCCACGCGCCTCGAGGACGCTTGCAAGCAGCTCGCGAACGTGATCTTCGTCTTCGACGATGAGAGTCTGCACGCAACGGCCTCGGACGCGGTCCCAGTTCAAGGGCTCCGTTCACGGATTGATAGCATAAAGCCAGGGCCGTTGCAGCAGCCCCCAAAACCCGCTGCGCGCGGCCAGGAGCGGTACCTGGACAGCAGTGCGGGCGACGACGCCACCGGGGGTGCCAGCACCGCAGCGAGCGCCGACGCCATCGCCATCGCCATCGCCGTCGCCATCGCCATCGCCATCGCCAACGCCAACGCCAACGCCACAGCCAACGCCAACGCCAACGCCAAC
>CALGHC010000747.1 GCA_937915965.1 uncultured Myxococcales bacterium | reverse complement strand
AGTCGCGGCGGGAGTCTTCGCCGCGGGCGACGTGAAGTCAAGCCAGGGAGACGGCTCCCGCCCGGCCGCGCGAGGCGTCGCCTGCTCGCGCCGACGGCGCGAAAACGGCCGTCGGCGCGGGGTGGTGGCGTCGGGGGGCTTGCGGAGGCAGCCGCCTGCCGCTAAACCGCCCCCAGGCCCGCCGGACAGCGGCGGCAGCGGCAGTTCGCGCTGGCGGCGACAGACGCCGTCCGCCGTCCCACGGCGAACCCAGCAGGAGACGACCATGAGCGACACGCCCCAAAGCGACCAGTCAGACACCTTGATCTGCGCCCTCAGCGGTGTACAAGAGCCCATCATTACCGGGCGGATCCCGTTTCGCGAACCGCTGCGTTCCGAGGTCGCTGCAAAGATTGGCGCCCACTCGTGGCAGAAGTGGCTCGCCGAGCAGCTGCGCGTGATCAACGAATACCGCCTCAACCTCGCGACGCCGGAGGCACGCGACGTCATCGAATCGGCGGCGCGGTCGTTCTTCGGATTCGCTGCAGCCGCCGACGGCGTCGTGGCACCCGTCACTGGCGAGGCAAAGGCGCGCGAGCTGGGAAACCTGCCTGCCGATGGGGACGGTTGAGGCGCTGGCATCTTGCCGGTTCCGCCTGTGGTCGCCAGAGACGTGTACGAAACGTCATCGACGGGCGCGCTGACCCTTGGCGTTCTGGCGGCTCTTCGCCCTGGCCGACTTGCTTGCGCGGCGTGGCTTGGCCCCAGGCGCGGGCGCGGGAGGCGGCGCGATCGACTCGGGGTCGAGCGCGTCACGGCCATCGAATGGCAACAGCGGCTTGAGACCCGGATCTGCGTGCATCGCCAGCAGCCGGTTGAAAGCGATCCGTCGGTAGCGTGTGAACGCCACCAGGTCGTTCTGACCTTCGAGTTGTTGATCGCGGGACGCCGCGAATACCGGCGCGTCCGCGGCTGGAAGGCCCGCCAGGGTGCGCGCGTCGCGGATTCGGCCCTGCCTCAGCCGCAGCTCGGCCATTGCCGCTGTCGCTGGCGCGTAGGTCTTGCGGCCTCGCAAGACCGCCGAAAGGTCGAGTTCAGCCAGCCGCAGTCGGCCGCCACGCAGCCGTGCCTCGGCTCGAAGCATGTGCAACGTTGCACCCTTGAAGCGACCGCCGAGACCCGCAGACGCGACCCGCTCTGCGAGCGTGAGGTCGCCCTCGCTCAACGCCTTGGCCACCCGTGGGGTTGGGTCGAGGTTGGGATCGGCCACAAACTCAACCGAGGCGCCGCCCGATCCGTCTTGGCGGCGCTTCAGCTGGGCCGTTCGCCAGGCGCCCAACGCCGGCAGGTGCGCCGGCTCCAGGGCCAGCGCCCGCTCGAACGCGGACGCGGCGCCGCCGTAGTCGCGGGCAGCGAGCAACGCGATCCCCTGGCGATAGGCCCGATCTGCGGATTGGGACTGCTCGAACGCCATGCCGAACCATGCCGCGGCGTCGCCGTAGCGCTGTTCCTCGAAGAGCTTGCGGCCCTCGCCGTCGCATTGCATCGCCGTGATCGCGTCTGTGCCTCCCTCGCTATCGAGCGCGGCAAGGTGACCGGCTGCCCACCGACCCGCCGGCGAGTCGCTGTGGCCATTGGCGAGCCGTGTCAGCGTCAAGCGCGCCGCCTCGACGTCGCCACCTGCCTCCTCACAAATCGCGCGACCGCGGAGCGCATCGGCCCGCGCCGCGGGCTCCGCGTCGTACAACTCGGCATACTGCGGCAGGGCGTCGCTGCACCTTCCGTCTGCGCGCAGCACCTCGGCCAGATTGCGGCGGCTGGCGTGTAGATCCGGGTCGAGTTCAAGCGCGCCGCGAAAGTGTCCGGCTGCTTCAGGCAGCTGGCCGTGGACGGCATAGAGGACGCCCAGCTCGTGGCGGGCCCGGGCGTTCTTCGGGTCACGGGCTACCAGGCCCTCGAGCAGGCCGGCAGCCCCGGCGAAGTCGCCCGCCTTGCGCGCGGCGATCGCGGCAGCGATCGGATCGGCTGGGGCGGCTGTGGCCGGGACCTGGCCGTATGCGCTAGAGGTCACGCCGACGGCAAACAAGGTCGCGAGCGCGGCGATGGAGGTGCGCGTCATATTCTCCTCCCGGCTGCCAGGGCGGGCGCCCGCTGGACCCTTCTCGCGGTGACGCTCGGGACCCTTCTCGCGGTGACGCTCGTTTGCCGCCCAGGAGCGTAGCGCGGTTGCCGCCCGCACTCCAGTGCCTCAGATTTCGTCTGGTGACGCGATCCGGCCGACGATCGCCGATGCCGCAACGACGAGGGGGCTCGCCAACCACACCTGGCCTGGGCCGCTTCGGCCCGGGAAGTTGCGGTTGATCGCCGAGACCGTCACCTGGTCGGCGCTCGTTGAAACTCCCGGCCCGGCCTTGATACAGGCGCCGCAGCTTGGATCGATCACATGCGCGCCAGCCGCTGCGAAGAGATCCAGGTAACCCCGCTCGATCGCGTACTGCTTGATACGCTGTGAACCGAACTGAATATAGAGGTCGACGCCGTCGGCCACCTGCCGGCCCTTGTCGAGGGCGGTGCGGAGCACGGCGGCGTACATGTCCATGTCGGCCATCTTGCCGCCCGTGCACGAGCCACCATAGGCGATATCGATTCGGATCTCGCGGTCGAGACTGGTCAGCGGGATGCCGTTGCGGGGATCTCCTGGTGTCGCGACCATCGGCACCAGGGCGTCCAGATCGATCTCGAATCGCTCGATGTAGCGCGCGTCGACGTCGGCCGCCAGGAGGCGATCCCGCAGGCCATCGACCGAGAGTCCGGGGCGCAGCTGCGCGAGGTGAGCGAGCACGACCTCGTCCGGCTCAATAATTCCGGTAGTCGCACCGGCTTCGACCGCCATGTTGGTCAGCGTCGCGCGCTCGTCGAGCGATAGCGACGCGACGGCCGGACCGCCAAATTCGAGCACCGTGCCGATCGCGCGGCTGTCGCGAAAGAACGGCAGCGACATGATGTAGATCATCACGTCCTTGGCCGAGACGCCTTCGTCGAGGTGGCCGATCAGCTCAAGGCGCACCGACTCTGGCACAGTGACTCGTATGTCGTTTGTATACCAGGTGTTGGCCATGTCGGTGGAGCCGACGCCGAACGCAAACGCGCCGAGCGCGCCGGCCGTGCAGGTGTGGCTGTCGGTGCCGACCACGATGTCCGCGGGTAGACCGAGGTCTTCGAGCACTGCGTTGTGGCAGATCGCCTCGGAGCCGCTGCCGTCGGGCTTCTCGTCGTAGAGGCGGATGCCTTGTTCCTCGCAAAACGCCCGCTGGATGGTACCGAGCAGCGCGGACTGAACATCCAGTCCCATCTCCTTGTGCGCGTCGGACATCACCAACGGCAAGAACGTCAGGTGGTCGCGGAACGCGAAGACGGTCTCGGGCTCGGTGACACGCGCCTGAGCGCCGAGTGCCGCCTTGAACGCAGCTTGGGCCATCGCCGTCGTGTAGTCGTGCGAGAAACGGACGTGGGTTCGCACGAAGACGGCATCGCCGGGCTTCACGGCGATCGCGCCGGTCTCGCCGGTCGTGGCGTCGACGATCGCGTGGCGTGCGATGATCTTCTCGACCAGCGTCATCGCTCGGGCCGGCGTCGCGGGCTGTGGCGGGCTCTCCTCTCCGGCGAGGCGGGCGCGGTTGTAGGCGAACAGACCGCCTCGTTCGATGATCGCGCGGGCGACCGGATCCAGTCCGTGAGTGAACTCGGCGCGTGGGATCCACTCCCCCGCGAGGATGCGATCGACCAGGCCCAGATCGGTCGACGTGAGCAGGCCAATGTTCTGGCAGTTCTGGCCGTAGATCTTCTCGACGCTCTCTGCGATGACGAGGCGCACGCCGGCGGCGAGCTCACTGTACGGCGCCGTCTCGCGGCTCGAGCCGCAGCCCTTTGACCGGCCAGACACGACCACCGAAAAGCCACCGTTGGCGAGGTCGTTGCGGCCAATCGCGCCGCCGCGCAGACCGACCAGGCTGTACTCGCCCAGGGTCTCGTCGAAGTAGAAGCACACCCATCCGGGGGTGATCTCGTCGGTCGAGATGTTGTCGATGCGCGCTCGCTCGCGGTCCCACGGCAGGTCGATGCCGTCGAGCTGTTCGCGAATGGCGTCGGGCGAATCGTAGAGGAAGAGCACGCGACCGGTGAAGCGGACTCGGTCTCCGTCGGTCTCGATGCCGCTCGGGCTGGGTGGATTGGCGGTCGCGCTCATCGGGGCGCCTCCAGGTCGGCGCCGTCGCGCCGCGAGCTGTCGCAGTGGCCAGGGCGAGGTAGACGCCTCCCGCGCAAGGCATGCAAGTCTATAGAATGTAACAAGTGAACCCGAGGCCGCCGGAGAAACCGCCCCGGAAGAGCCACACGTTCAGCGAGCCGGTCTGGCCCGTGAGAGGGTTTGTGCCGCCGCCCCAAAGGATGTCTATCACCGGGCCGACCGACGCCGAGATCGCGAAGATCGGGCTGGAGAAGAACGTGACCCGCAGCGGCGCCTCGACACTGCTACCGACTCGCAGGGGCCGAGCGCCGGCGTCACCGACGAGTCGGGCGAGACCGCCTAGCGCGCGCACGCCCACCGAGAGGTTGACGAAGGGGGCGCGAAACACGTTGTAGTGCGCTCCCATTGAGCCGAACACCGTCCATGGAACGTCGCCGCTTGCGCCGACCTGGACGCTGCCCGCCGTAATCAGCTCGAGCCCCCAGTCGCCTACATGGTAGATCGCCGACAATCCGCCGGCGTGAATGTTTGGAGTTGCCACTGAACTTGTGTCCAGCCCTTGAACCCCGGTGAGGGTCTCTTCGTAGCCGATACCGAAACGACCATCGACATCGTGGCCGAGCGCTGGCGTGGCTGCGAGCAGCACAGCCGCGACTAACGCGGTCGACCAGACGTGGCGGAGGGTGGGCATGGTCGGTCGCAAGTGGGGGCCTCTCGGCCGTGTTGGCCGTGTTGGCCGTGTTGGCCGTGCTGGCCGCGGCGGCGATATTCGGGTGTACCGCTGCTCGCGGGTCCACGCAAGCCGACGCGTGGGTGCGGATGCACACCCCGTGCGGTGCCGTCGGCCGGGCCGCCGCGCACACGTCCGCGGCACGGTGCCCCGGCCTCAGCGCTTGCGGATCGCCGTGCGCAGGCCGGTGAGCCCTGCCAGCGCCGACGAGATCGCCATCTCTTCGTCGAATCCGACGATCCACACCGTCTCGACGCCAGCGTCTAGCAGCGTGCCGATCTCTTCGAGCTTCGCGATCATGCCGTCTCGGACCGCGCCGCGCGCGATGAGACCGGCGATCTCGTCGCGGCGGACTTCCGCGAGGTGGGTCTCGGGCCGGCCCAGCTCGCCGTAGACGCCAGGAACACCGGTCATGTAGACGACATCGTCGAAGCGCAGCGACTGGGCGAGACCGCTCGCGAGCGTGTCGGCATTGAGATTGAGAACGTGGCCCGCAGCGTCGACCACCAGCGGCGAGATGAACGGCACGAAGCCACCCACCCACAACGCCTCGAGCAGCGCACCGTCTACCCGGTCGATATCGGCGACGTGGCCGAAATCGACGAGGTTGGCTTCGCCGCCAACCTGCCGCGGTGGCCTGCGCACGCCCTGAACCAGCCTGCCTGCGCCGGCCGTGAAGGCCACCGCTGGGAGGCCGCAACCCAGCGCCGTCGCCAGCAGGTCCGTCCCGATGAGGCCAACGAGGACCATCTCGACGACCTCGAGGGTCGATTCGTCGGTCACGCGTCGCCCGCCCCGGAACTGCGGTTCGACACCGAGACGGCGGCCGATCTCTGTCGCCTGCGGCCCGCCGCCATGCACCACGGCGACATCCGCCCCGCTAGCCCGGACCGCGGCCAAGTCGATGCACAGGCGCTCGCGTCCCGCCCGGCTGGCGATCGTCTCACCGCCCACCTTGATCAGGACCTTCCTGGCCACCACTCCCTCCACGCCGTCGGCGCCGCTAGGGCCACAGGCCAGGCGCGGAGAGGCCGGTCAATTCGTCGACGCCCAGCACCAGATTCATGCTCTGCACGGCCTGGCCTGCGCCGCCCTTGACCAGATTGTCGATCGCGCCATGGACCACGACTGGGCGGCGCCCATCGCGCACGTCCTCGCCGCAGGTGACAGCCAGCTCAACTGACATGCTGCCCGCAACGGCTCCCGTCTGCGGTAGCCGGCCTGCCACGAGGCGGATCAGCGGTTCCCCGTTGTATGCATCGCGCAGCACATGGTCCAGTCTCGCTTGATCCGCGTCGGCGTCGACCTCAAAGAAACACGTCGCGAGGATGCCTCGCACCAGCGGTGCAGACACCGGCACGAAGTCCAGAGCCACGTCGCCGCCGCCGCTTCGGCGCAGGTTCTGCACGATCTCTGGTGTGTGCTGGTGGCCGAGAGGCTTGTACGGCCGCAAAGTGCCCGCGCGCAGCGGGTGATGGGTTCCCAGCGTCGGGTTGGCGCCCGAACCCGACGAGCCGGTCATGGCGCACATTTGGACCCGGCCGGCCACAAGAGCCGCGCCGGCGAACGGCGCCAAGCAGAGTGTCGCCAGCGTCGCAAAGCAGCCCGGGCTGCTGACCAGGCGGGCGCCGCGGATTTCGTCTCGGAACAACTCGGGCAGACCGTAGGCAAAAGTACCCAGGCGTTCGGGGTGCGGATGGACGGCTTCGTAGTAGCGGGCGTAGGTGGCGGCGTCTGCAAGGCGGTAGTCGCCTGCAAGGTCGATCACCTTTACGCCGAGATCCGCGTACCGCGCCACCACCGGCGCGCTGACCCGGTGGGGCAGGCCGAGGAAGACGAGGTCGACGCCAGCGACGGCATCCTCGGGTTCGAGGTCCTCGACCCGCAGATCGCAGCTTCCCGCGAGCGACAGGTGGACGTCATCGATGCGGGCGCCGATGTGGTCCTTGGCCACCAGCCGCACGACCTCGACGTGGGGGTGGAACAGCAGGTGCCGCAGGAGCTCGGCGCCACCGTAACCGGTTGCGCCGACGACAGCGACGCGGGCAGGGCGAGAAGAGGATTGCATGGGTGCTCCTGTGGAGGGCGGCTTGCGGCTGCCGCGGTTGCGGCCGCTCACGAGGATCGTTGGAGCCACAGGTGAGGGCGGCTGCGGCGGCGCGCTGGTTAGAGCTTCGCGCGGGCGACCTTCGCTCCGCCGTGGCCAGGGACGAGCGCCAGCGCGCGGTCAAAGCACGCGCGCGCCTGTTCCTTGTGGCCACGTTCGAGCCAACACTCGCCCAGCCCCAGTTGGGCGTCGGCGCGCAGGGCGGCGTCCAAACGGCCCGATGAGTTGCCCGCGAGCGACTCGAAGATCTGCGTTGCGCGATCTGTGTCACCAAGTCGAAGGCTCGTGCGGGCGTAGCCCAACGCTGCCAGTGCGTCGTCGGCCGATTGGTTCATCGACAGCTTGAAATAGTGGCGAGCAGATTCGACCTGATCGAGCTGTTCGAGCAGCTCGCCAGCGCGGCGCGCAAGCCGAGGAACCTCGTCGCGGCGTCTTTGGCCGTCGACATGTTCGACCAACCATCTGTACAGCTCTGCCGCGCGCTCGATGTCGCCTCGCTTGTCGAGCACCTCGGCGAGTGGGCCGTTGATCTCCATCCGCTCGGCATCCATGCGCCACGCCTGATCGAGGGCCTCGAATGCCTCATCGTCACGGCCCATCTTCAGCAAGACCGCGCCGAGTTCACCCAACAAGGGCCCCTTCTCCGCGTGCCGTTTGGTCGCCTCGATCCAACGGCGGAGGGACTCCGCCTGGGCCTCGTGCGAGCCGCGTTCTCCGTAGAGGTCGCACAAGCGGCGGTGCACATCCGAACGCTTCTGGTCGAGTTTCAGCAATCGTTGCAGAGTGTTGATTGCCTTTGACGGGTTGTCGAGCGGCCCAACGTACAGATCTCCAAGGCGCTGCAGGCTGCGGATCTGCTCGATCTCGTCGGACGACTCACGCACGAGTCGCTCAAGACCGGCTGCAGCGGTCTCCGGGTCGTCGCTGCGCGCGAGCACCGCGGCGTCGAGACTGAGGGTCCGTTCGTCCTTTGGCGCGGCATCCCGCAGGAGTTCCATGTGTTGGTGGGCGCGTTTGGTGTCGCCGAGTTGGTTGAGACAGGTGGAGACAAGTTCGACCAGCATCTCGATCCGCTCGGACCGTCCCATCGGACTGCGCACGCGCTGCTCCGCGGCGTTGACCCACCCCTCCCAGTCCTCGTGCCGCCGACACAGGCCAAGCAGCTCGCCGAGGACCGCCTCGTTGTCTGGGGACTCTTCGGTCGCTTTCTCCAGTGCCGCTCGGGCTTCCGCCACTTTTCCCAGGTCGCTGGCCACGGTCGCCAGCCGACGCAGGATGAGGGTGCGCGATGGTCCCGGTTCGAGCCCGCCAACACGGTGGCGATACAAGCGGTGGAGCAGCTGCATGTCTCCTTGACCGTGGCGTTCGAGGAAGACGAACGGCTCATCATTGGATGCGTCGGCTTCGAACGCGTCCAGGTACAGTCGAGTCGCGCCTTCTGGGTCGCCAAGGTGCTCGTCATGAACACGCGCGGCCTCGCACAGGGTCCGGCTCCGCTCCTCGTCGTCGTCCAAACGGCGTGCGAACTCGACCAGCGCTTCAGCCAGCCGTTCGCGCTGCGATCCTCCGCGAAGGGTCTCAACCAGCGTGGCCTGGGCGTCGACGTCGTCGTCCGTGAGCCGGGCAAGTCGCGCGTACGCCTCGACCGCCACATCGTCGCGGTTGACCGCGCGCGCGACGCCGCCGAGGCGATGCAGCGTCACCTGCTCGTCGCTGATCTCCAACTCGATGCCGAGCCGATCCTGGAGCAAGCCGATCAGCTTGTCCCACTCGCCCCGCTCGTCATAGGCCGCATCCAACGCCTCAAACGCCGCGCCGTTGCCGCGGTCGAGTGCCGCGAGCTGTTCCCACACCGTGCGGGCATGGTCGGCGTCCGCGCCGACGTCGCCGAACCACCGCGCCGCTTGTTCGAGCAACGCCGGTCTATCGGCCGCACCGTCCCTACCGGGGAGCGCTCGCTCCCACAGCGTCCGCATGGCCTCGGGCGAGGCCTGGGCGCCCAGCTTCCTGGCCAGCGCTCGGGCTCGTTTGGGTGCCTCGTGTTCTAGAACGTCGCCGAGCGCCGCCGCGGCGCCGTCAAAGTCCCCGAGGCCGTCGGCTCGTACCTCGGCCAGCTTTAGCGACCACCCGGCGCGGCGTTCGGCAGTGGCGGCGGCCAGACGGCCTTCGTACAACGCACATAATTCCAGCCAGCGGCCAGCCTTGCGGTGCAGCGGCTCAAGCAGCGCGCACACCTCCTCTGCATGGGCTGGGTCTGCGGCTAGAACGGCCGCTGCCGCCAACGCCTCGGCGTGGTCGGGCCGGGTCGCGAGGACCTCTCGAATCAGATGGAGCGCTTCTCCCGCTCTTCCCAGCTCGCCGACCAGCAAGCCCGCGAGCTCGGCGCGCAGATCCGCCTGGTCCGCGCCCGCGCCGAACATCAGGGCGCGCTCAAGATCCGCGCCCAGCTGTTGGAGGTCGCCCGCAGCGCGGCGAAGCGCCAGCACGGCGTCACGCGCATCGGCGTTGTCCGGGTCGGCGTCCCAAGCGTACTGCCACAGGTTGGCGGCCCGTGCTTCCTCCTCCAACTCGCCAGCGGCGACACCTGCGGCGAGCGCTGCGCAGTCGGAGAGCAACGAGTCATCCAGGCGGCCGCTGCCCATCAGCTGCTCGACCGCGTCCAGCCACAGCAAGAGGGCGTCGTGATCGCGAGCCAGGTCGGCTGCATCGGACATCAACGCAACCGGATCGGGCAGGTCGGCAGCGCTCTCGATGAGACTTCGCAGGGCTTCGCCGGGGTCGATCTCCTCGGCGACCACCCGCGCCAGCGCGATGAGGCCAGCCTGACGCTCCGCATCGGCCAAAAACACGAGGCCCGCTCGTTGCAAGGCGATAAGCCGCTCGAGTCGGCCGACCTCGCGCAGGACCGGGCCGAGCGTCTCCACAGCGAGACCGCCAAAGTCTGGCTCCTCAGCTGCGGCGACGATCAATTCAAACACCTCGGCGTCGGGTCGAATCGGCAAAAGCCGCGCCATCGCCTCGATCGCGGCTTCGGCCGGCGGATCAAGCGCCCGTTCGATGCGCGTGGTCAGCTCGTCAACTGCTTGGTTCGTTGCTTCGCTGTCGCCTTCCGCAGAGCGCAGGAGCAGGACATCGAGGCGTCTGTCGGCGAGGTCTTCGCGCCCGGGCGCCAGCTCTACCAGGCGATTCAACAGCGCGATCGCAGGCTCGGT
>CALGHC010000746.1 GCA_937915965.1 uncultured Myxococcales bacterium | reverse complement strand
GCGCGCTGACTCACGACCGTCAACCGGGTCTGGCTGGTCGGCCGCGACTCGACCGAAACCGTAGACCAGCGCGACCAGGAGGCCAAGCGTGGCTGGCCACGCGGTCCAGGCCGGCCATTCCAACCATGCCGTCGCGACGTAGCCAACGAGGGCGGCGACCAGCATCGCGGCCAGGGCGTACGGCAGCTGCGTGCGCACGTGCTCGTCGTGGGGGCAGCCCGAGGCGGCCGAGCTCATCACGGTCGTGTCTGAGATCGGCGAACAATGGTCCCCGAATATCGCGCCGTCGAGCACACCGGCAGCTGCCGCGAGCAGCCAACCGATGTGACCGCCACCGGCGACGAGCGCCCCGCCGAGTGGAACCACGATCGGCAAGAGGATGCCCATGGTGGCCCACGAAGATCCGGTGAGGAAGGCGACCAGGCCGGCGGTCAGAAAGCTGACGACCGGCAGCCACGGACCGGACGCGCTGCCGACCAGGGCGGCGAGGTAGACGGGCGTGCCAGCGGCCTCGGTCACGACGCGCATCGACATGGCTGCCACGAGGATGACAAAGATGGGCCCCATGGAGACGATGCCGCGCGCCCACGCTCTGGAGGCTGCGCCGATAGTCAGCGTGCCGCGCATGCGCGCAAGTGAGATCGCCAACACCGAGCCGAAGAGGCCAGCGGCGCAGAGGGTCGCGAGGCCACCCGCCTCTGCACCGGCGATGAAGCGCGCGAGAGCCCCGCCCTCGGCGGCGCGCCCCAGCCACAAGTCGATGCCGATGACCCCTGCGAGCACCGAGCCGACCGGCAAGACGGCGTCGAGCCAATGGGCCCCCTCGGCGCCGCTGTCAGCCGCGGCCGCAGCCGCGCCCTGGTCGCCGTCCTCAAGAACCATGCGTCGCTCGGCCCGCAGCATCGGCCCAAAGTCGCGACCGGACCAGGCAATGAGGCCCGCCAGCGCGAGAATCGAGAAGCAGTAGAAGCGATACGGGACGAGGGCGAGGAAGATCGCGTAGCCACTGCTCGCTGCCGCTTCGCCCGTCTCGCCGGCGGCGGCTCCAGTGAGGTCACCGAAATGAATCGACAGGTCGCCAAGCAGGCCGACCTCGAAGCCGACCCAGGTCGAGACGATCGCCATGCCCGCGACGGCCGCCGAGGTAGCATCAACCAGGAACGCGAGCTTGGCCCGGCTCACGCCCGTGCGATCGGCCAGGGGACGCATGCTCGAGCCGACCACGAGCGCGTTGGCGTAGTCGTCGAAGAAGATGCCCAGACCGAGGAGCCACGTGCTCATTCGCGTGCGGCGAGCGGCCTTCGCGCGGTCCACGCCGGCGTCGCCTGAGATTCGGCGCGCCAGGGCCGCGAAGCCCCCGCCGGCGACGGCGACCTGGACCATTCCAAGCATCGTCGCGGTGAACAGGAGGACGAGCTGGTTGTCCCGACTCGCCAATGTGGGGGCGAAGACCTCGACCACGCTGTGACGCATGCCGTCGATTGGCCCCACCAGGACCAGCGAGGCACCGATGACCGCGAGCAACAGGCCGAGCGCCGGCCGACCCAGGCCAAGAACCAGCGCGACGGCGAGAAGCGGTCCCACCAGCGATGACGGGCCGGGACGCGGCACCGCGATGAGCGCCGGGGAGTCGCCGGCGTCGGCCGCCGCCAGCGCCTGCACACGCAGCCCATTCGCCCCCCAGATGCATCGCGCCGGCACGGCCGGTCCAAGGTCCGCGCCGGTTCGCTTCTCCATCGACGCACGCGCTGTCTCGGGACAGGTCGCCTGATCCACGACCACTCGGGCAGCGGTCGCGCCGATCGCGCGGGCGCCAGCCAGGTCCGCGGCCCGTTGCGGTGCCGGACCCAGCCACTGAAATGCGAGGAGGGCGAGCGCGACGCCCAAGGCCGACAGGCCGAGGGTGCGCGCGCGCTGGGTGAGCGCTTTGTTTTTCATCTTGCGCTCTTGCCGGATTGGCTCGCCTGACGGTCGCCGTTCAAAGCTGCGGTCCGGCGCCGTTGCTGACTTCGAGCGTATAGGCGGCGCAAGAGTCGACCGCGCCCGCCTTTCGGTGGACTCGGACCCAGAACCACGCCGAGTTGTCGGCGCAGATGTCCATACCGGGCTTGCCGGGACTCGCCGTGCATTTGCACTCGCCGGCGGGCAGGGGCTTGGGCGACGGCGCCTGATCGCCGGCGGTCGCTCCAGGGAGCGCGCCGGGTCCGTAGGGAGTCCCGTAGAAGGCGACTCCCCACGACGTGTCGACCTGATCCTTGCAGAGAAGCTGCGCGGCGCCGCAACCACCCCGGTACAGATCGACCAGGAACTGGCCACCCGGGTTGGCGACGAGGCGGGCGCGGACGTGGAAGCTGTCGCAGCCGCCGGCGTCGGGTCCATCGGTAGCGAGGAACTTGAACCAATCCTCGGTCTCGCCGGGCACCAGGTTGCCCGCGTGGGTCTTCAGAGCGCCGTTGTCCGGGAGGGTTTCGAGGGCCGTCGCCTTGGCGCAGGTGTCCCCGCTCTTGCCGTACCAGACGTCGGCCGCACACTCGCATCCATTGTTGTAGCCCTTGTCGATGTCGAACCAACCGCCGGCGCATGAGGTGATCTTGCAGGCGCCCGACTGGCAGGCTTTGCTGCCGTTCGCGACCACGGCGCACGCGGCCGTCGCCCCTTCGTCGGCCCCCTCGACGCAATTGTCATCGGCGCCATTGCACAGCTCGGCGTGGCCCGGATGAACATCCGGTTGGCCGTCGGCGCAGTCACCGGGCTTGCCGGCGTTGAACTTGCCAACGTCGTCCTTGGCGCAGAGGCATTTGCCCAGACTCGTCCCCCAGCCATCCTGGTCGTCGTCAAAGTACCAGGTCGAACAAGCAACGGTGTTCTCGGCGTCCGTCACACCGTCGCAGTCGTCATCGACGCCGGCGGTTGCGCAGGTGTCCTTCTGCCCGGGATGGATCGCGCTGTTGCCGTCGTCGCAGTCCTTTTCTTGGGTCGCTGTGAGCTTCTTTCCCGGGTCGGCGCTGCACATGCACGTCGACGCCGACCCGGCCAGGCCCCAGGTATCGCCATCGCCGTCGAACCAGAAACTCTTGCAGCCGACGGCATCGACCTCGTTGGTCAAGCCGTTGCAGTTGTCATCGTCGATGGTATTGCAAAACTCTGGGAGATCAGGGTGGATGCTCGGGTTTCCATCGCTGCAGTCGCCGCCCTTGATGGCGACCAGCCCCAACTTCGGCTCCTGAAAGCACAGGCACTTCGGATCCGTGCCTGCCTGGCCGTAGCCGTCTTTGTCGCCGTCGAACCAGTAGTCAGAACATCCCTTGGCGTCGACATCGTTGATGTTTTCGTCGCAGTCGTCGTCCACCGCCATGGTGCTGCACAGCTCGGCTGCACCCGGGTTGACGCCCGCAGCGGCGTCATTGCAGTCGCCGACGAAGAGAGCGCTGAGCTTGGCCGCCGGGTCGGGGCTGCAGAGGCACTTGGCCTCGCCGACTCCCCAGCCATCGCCGTCGCCATCGTAGTAGTAATCGGAACACCCCTTGGCGCCCGCTTCGTCGGTCGCGCCGTCGCAGTCGTCGTCCTTGCCACTGCAGGTCTCCTCAGCAGAGAGGTCGCCGCTGCCGCCGGGTCCACTTGAGCACGCCGACCCTTTGCCGTTGAGGGTGCATTCGACGACGCCTTCGCCACAGGCGCCGGCGCCAAAGCAGGGCGCGCCGACTGGCGATTTGCCAGCGTCCGTGATCAGCTCGAAGCCTTCGTCGCTCTGGCCATCGCAGTCGTTGTCGAGCCCGTCACAGGTCTGCTCGCCTCCCGGCTCGAAGCCCTCGGCGGCCGCGTAGTCGCATTGCCATTGACCGACCTTGCACACCGCGACGACCTTGCCGGCGCAGACGCCGAGTTGCTTGCAGTCCGAATCGAGCACGCCCAGGTCCTCGTCGGTCTCACCATCGCAGTCGTTGTCAACGAAATCACAGACATCGGTCTTAGCCTTGTCGGATGTGGTGCAGTAGGTCGAGGCGCCGTCGGCAGTGCAGGCGACGTCGCCGCCGCCACAACTACCCAGGCCGCAAGCCCAACCGACAAGCAGGTTCTTTGTCTTCTCCGGATAGAGGAATCCCTCGTCCGTCTCGCCGTCGCAGTCGTTGTCGATCTGGTCGCACGTCTCGGTAGCCGCCATCGAAAGTGACGTGCACAGCGCCGCCACGCCGCTCGGATGGCAGACGACCTTGCCATTGGCGCAGCCACCGGAGCCACAGGCGCCACCGAGCGCGAAGGACACACCCTCGATGGTCACGCTGAATTCTTCGTCGGTCTGGCCATCGCAGTCGTCGTCGAGGCCGTTGCACGACTCGGCCGCGGGGGTGGCAACCGCGCACGTACTGAGGCCCTGGGGGCCGCATGCGCGCTCTCCCGTGCAGGTGCCGGCCGCGTTGCTGTGCACACAAAGGGTCGAGACGGCGATGCTCTTCTCGAGGTCGCTGCAGGTGCACTCGCCGCCGACGGGGACGCATTGACGGGCCGTCGTGCCGCCGCCGAGGGGCGCGTCGAGGCAAACGTAGTCGGATGGGCAATCGGCATCGACATCGCAGATCACGCCGCAGAAACTGCCATTGACGAGGCCGTCTTCGAGCAGGTGTGGCAGGCAGCGGTTGGCCGCCTTGTCGGTTCCCAGGGTCGCGCACTCGATGTCCAGCGCGCAGGGCCGGCACAGCTTGGCCAAGCGAGGCACGCACAGATAGGCCAGCTCGCGACCCTCGCCGCCCTGGACGCAGCTCCAGCCGGCCGGGCAGTTCTCGATGCATGCGCGGCTGCAGACCTGGCCGTTCTCGTCCTCGACGCAGTACCCCGACAGACACTCCTTGTTGCCCTTGCAAGGGCAGCCCCAGCTGCCAGGACCAGCGCACGGCACTTCGTCGCCGCCGGAGTCAGCGTCCGCGCCGGCGTCGTCATCGGTGGTGATGGTCGATGCGTCGGCTGGCGGCGGTGCACCGTCGCCGGCAATGTCCTGAAGCGAGATGTCTGTGCTGAACAGGCCACCGAAAGAGTCGAGCGTGGCCGATGGCGGCGGTGGTCCGCCAGAGCAAGCGACGACGCCCGCCGCCAGCAGCAGCACGAAGCCGGACCGGACGAACGCCCAGTCGCGACTCGACGCGATGGGTCGGCCGGAGAGAGCGAGCGCGGGTCGGCACGGGTGTCGGTTCATTTGTGCGGGACTCGCGGGCCTGGGTCAGAGCTCTCTCGCGCTGCACAGGGTACGGTTCCCCAGGTCGGGGACGCAAGATCACGGCCATGCAGAGTCGTGTGCTGCCGACGGTGGCGGCGGCGTCACAGCTGGTTTGATCCGGTCGGACCGTCGCGGCGCAGGCGCCCGCTGGCGAAGAACGACAGGACCATCGCCCGGGCATGCGGCGAGTCCATGATCCAGGTGTGACTGGCTTCAACTACAGCGAAATCGGCCATGCCAGCGTGGCGGGTCTCGTCAACCGCGACGGTGCCGTCGCTGGGTACGCTCGGCGGGAACACGCGCATCGCTTGACTGACCCAGGAGATCGGATTGCCGATGCTCGGATGGCGGTCTCCAGCGATGACCGCGAATGGTTCGGGAGGGGGGGGCCAGCGATCGGCAGCCGCGACGTCGATGCCCGCGGGTCCGTAAAGCCAACGAAAGAGAGGGACGTCGTTGAAGGCCCGAGCGAGGCGACTGCCGTTGTTGGGGGGAGCGAGCAGGACGGCGCCGCGCCAGTCGAGCTGGTCGGCCATGTGGCGCAGCAAAATCCCGCCCAGTGAGTGGGTCACGGCTAGCAGCGGCTGGTCGCCGAGGTCGGCGCGAATCCAGGAGGCGACCTCGGCGGCGAGGGCCTCGACGCCAAGACGCCGTGACGGGTAGGTCCGCGCCCAGGTCGGATAGCCGTTGGATTCAAGGAAGCGGCAAAGGCCCGCGACCGAGCGATTGGTGCGCGCCAGACCGTGCAGGACCACGACGGTCGGATGAGGCGCTGCGGCCGAATCCACGTCGGCGCTCTGGGTCACGAGACGACCTCGGTCGGCGGCGCTGCATGCGGAGGGGTGCCAGCGAGGCGTGCTGGGTGGTCGTCGAGAAAGAGCGGCTCAAGGTCATCGGGCTTGAATCGAACGATCGCATCGACAACCGCGACGATGAGGCGTTGACGTTCTTGGCGCAGCGCTTGAACTTCATTGCGGAACTGCGCAAAACGTCCGACGGTCACGACGAGCCGGCGCAGCCGCGCGTATCGCTCCAGCACACGCAAGGTCGCGTACCCAGAGAGCGGCAGGAGCGGGGCCAAGGCGAGAGAGACGCCCAGGCCCCAGATCGACCAGCCGACGACGCCTAGCCCCGCATAGACGAGCAGCAACAGCAACACGCCGGCGACCAACTTGGAGGTGGCGACGACGTCCTTTCGCGGCGAGAAGGTCACACCTGCCCAGCGGATGAAGACCGCGGCGGGCACGTGCACGACGAAACCGGGCGCTGCCAGCGGCATCCAGAGCACCACACGGACGACCCGGTGGTAGAAGCGACGGGCAAGCTGCCAGACGGACAGGTCGCGATCGAGGTCGCGATCGGTCAGTCCAACCACGTCGAGGCGGTCGAGGTACTCGCCGACGTCATCGTAGAGGCGACGCAGCTCGGGGTGGTGGCGGACGGTTGGCCAGGCATCGTTGAAACGACGCGCCAGCTCGATGCGACCCTCGAGAGACAGGCCCGTCGGTTGGTAGAGGCGACGGACGCCGGCGAGAACCCGGACGGTGTCCCAATCCTCGGAGTTGACGGTGAGCGCGCGCATGTCGTGGTCGACCCGCGCGGTGAGGCCGCGAATGCGCGCAACGGCCTCGTCGCCCCACACGGCGAGGAGCTCGTCGTCGACAACGATGGGTTCGCCGAATTGGACCAGGAGCGCGCTGCGGAAATGGCGCGGCCGACTGTAGCTCAGGCCGCATGGGACGATGCGGCACGGGCCACCCTCACGCCCCAACACGCCGATGGCGATGCGCGCAGCGCCGGTCTTGAGGGGCTGCAGCTGGCTTTCCTGGTGAGACAGCCCTTCGGGGAAGATCCCGACGGCCCCGCCAGCGGCGAGGGCGGCGCACAGCGTCTCGAAGAACGCATTGTTGTCGACGGGTCCCTCGCCGTGGTCGGTGCGCCGGCGCACCGGCACGGCCCCCAGTCCCCGGAGAATGGGCCGCAGCAGCCCGCTGTCGAAGAGAGTGTCCTTGGCCGCGAACGAGACGGTCCTGCCGCCAAAGGCGATAATGACGGCCGGATCAATCAGTGAGTTCGGATGGTTGCCGACAAAGAGGACGGGGCCGCCGACCGGCACGTGCTCGTCTCCAACGATCTCGATCCTTCGAAAGAAGACCCCGAGAACAAAACGCAACAGCTGTCGGATCAGGCGATAGAGCGCCACGTCGACTCCCCAGCGAGGACAACCCCGTCATCGTGACGCGAGGCTAGCGGTACGATGGCCCGTCGGGCAAGCGCGGAGGCGGCGGGTGGCAGCCGGGGGGGGGCGGCGGCGGCGGAGCAAGGACAAGACGTCGAGGCGACGAAGCCCCGGCGCAGAGACCTCCGGTCGCACGAGACCCTTGCGCGCGAGCGCGCACAAAGCGATCCTTGCGCGCGAAGGGAGGCTGACAAAGATGGGACCAGACCAACCAGACCGGCGAAGCCGACCGGACCGAGCAGACCAACCAGACCGGCGATGCCGACCGGACCGACCGGACACGCCAGCCGAGCAGTTGTGGCGATCGCGGCTGGACGGCGCAGGCCGACCGACCGGACGGCTCGCGGCGGTTTGCGCAGCGACCGCAGTCGCCATGGTCCTGATCGCCTGCGACGAGCAGGCCGTCGACCGCGGGCCGCGACCTGCTGGGCCGCGTGCAGTGGCCGCCGTGGAAGCGAGCCAGACGATCGCCGTCGGCGCGGCGAGGGCGACCACGGCACAAGCCGCGCCAGGGAACCCGGCGCCTGCGAGCGGGTCGGCTGCGGCCGCCGGCAAAAGACCTCGACGCGAGACGGTCGCATACCTGCCCTGGGGAGACGGCCCAGCGACGCTGGGGCGCAGCCGCGGTTCGGAACAGAACCCCGAGGCGCCCATGGCGATCGCGGCCGTAGACGGCGAGCGGCTGTGGATCCTCGATCAGGTGCAATCGCGGCTGGTCCGCCTCGACGGCGGCGCGCTCGGGACAAGCGTCGCGGTGCCGGTGCGGGTCGCTCAAGACCTCGTCATCGCCGACGGCTTGCTCCTTGTGCTTGACCGACTCGGAGACGCCACCGTGGTCGCCATCGACGCCGCCAACGGCCAAGAACGCTGGCGCCTGCCGCTTGTCGGCGACGATCTGGACTCTGGCACAGGGGTATCGGCGCTCCTCGTGCGCGGCGGCGACGTCTGGGTGGAGGTCGGCCACACGGACTCGGTCCGGATCGGCGGCCTCGACGGCACGCTGCGGCGCGGCGCGCGGATTCCGGGGCGACCATCGCGGGACGGTCGGCTGGGCCTCGCGGCATTCCGGTCACCGCCGGATCAGGTGCTGCTGACCGGTCACGCCCTGGGCGCGACCAACCCCCGTGACCTGCCGCCGGCGTGGAGCGCGGCCGCGCGTTTTGCGCTGCCCGTCTTCGCGGTGCGGGCGCTGCAGTCCGACAGCAGCGGCGCGGTCTGGCTCGCTGTGAACACGATGGCCGAGGGCGAGGGCGACGCCATCGTCGACGAACAGCTCGAGGTCGTTCGATTCGACGCGGAGGGGCACGAGACCTTCCGCGACGTGGCATCGCCCGAAGTGGGACCGGAAGAGCAGTTTCGTACCTTCTCGTGCGCGCCGGATGGCGCACTGTGGCACCTCGCACGGGATGAAGATGGCGCGACGATCGAGAGGTGGACGCGATGAAGTCCACTTCGTTGACATCCACTTCGTTGACATCCACTTCGTTGACATCCGATCGGGCGGCCTCGACGTCCCGACGCGGCGCCGCGCTGATCGCGCTAGCCGCGGTGTCGTTGTTGAGCGTGCCCGCGACCGCCGCCCCCAAGAAGATGACCCGGGACGAGATCGTCGCGCTGGCCAAGACCGTGCCGGGATTCTCGTACTGGTGGGGGGGGTCGAAATGGAAGCCTGGCGCTTCCGACAAGGGCAAATGCAGCGCAAAGAGTGGCTCTGGTTGTCCGAACTGCAGCCACTCGGGCTCCTGGGGCGCAGATTGTTCGGGTTTCGTCGGCAAGGCGTGGCAGGTCGCAGTTCCCAAGGCCCTCGACGTCACCTACCACCCCTACTCGACGGTCCATTTTACGAATAACGAAACTTGGTGGACCAAGATCAACCGCTCGGCAACCCAGAAAGGCGATGCGTTCACCTACAACACCAACGGCGCGGGCCACATCTTCCTCTACGAGAAAGGTGACCCGTGGGGCAACGTCTGGGCGTGGGAGTGCAAGGGGTGCAGCTCGGGTTGCGTCTACAACCTGCGCGCTGCTTCGTCGACGTACGGGGTTCGCCAGCGCAAGCTGATCGGCAGCGCTGCGCCAGTGTGCGCGCCACACTGCGAGGGCGCGGTGATGGTCGACGCCAAATGCGGCAAGGGCGACTGCAGCAAGTACGGCGCGACGTGCGCCAATGACTCGCTGGGTCTGCGCTGCGTCAGCGTCTTCTGTCCTGCCAAGGGGAGCGCGACGGGGTGCACGCCGGACGGCAAGCTGGGCACGTGCAAGGACGGCGCGCTCGCGGCAGCAAAGTGCGGCGGAGGCACGATCTGCGCCAAGATGTCGGTCAATCAGGCCAAGTGCGTGCCGCCCTGCCCGGCCTCGTGCAACGACGGCAACATCTGCACAAACGACGCATGCGACCCGACCAAGGGGGTGTGCACCCACAGCGTCAATGGCGCGAGCTGCGACGACGGCGTGCCGTGCACGACGGGCGACACATGCAAAGGCAGCACCTGCGCGGCAGGCGGTGCCAAGAACTGCGACGATGGAAACGCATGCACCGCCGACACCTGCAACGCCGCCGATGGCAGTTGTCAGCACGCCGCCAAGACTTGCGACGACGGCGACCCATGTACGTCGGACACATGCGACGCCGGCACGGGAACCTGCGGCTACCCTGCGAAGGACTGCAGCGACGGCGACCCATGCACAGTCGACGCGTGTGCCAGCGGCCCTGGCGGCGCAAACGGCGCCGACGGCAATGGAGTCGGCTGCCAACACACACCAAAGGCCTGCGATGACGGCGATGCCTGCACAACCGACGCGTGCAACGGATCGACCGGTATCTGTGCCCACGGCGAGGCAAGCTGCGACGATGGCAACCCGTGCAGCGTCGACGGTTGCGCCAACGGCGCGTGTACGCACGGACCAGCTGGGGGAGTCTGCGACGACGGTGACCCGTGCACCGTCTCCGACCGCTGCGTGAACGTGACATGCGCTGGCAAGGCGATGGCGTGTGACGACGGCGTCGCCTGCACCAAAGACAGTTGCTCCGATGGCGTTTGCGACCACAAGAAGGTCGGCGGCGAGCCGACGGCGGGCTGTCTGGGCGGACGGGTCGTGTTGCTGGACGCGTGTGGCGAGGTGGTCGCTACGCTTGAAGCTTGCGCCGAAGGCACGGTCTGCTTCCACGGCCAGTGCATGAGCGAAGCGGCGGTGGCGCAAGCGGCCGACGCGGTGGGCTCCGTGGGTGGTGGTTCTCCTGGCGGCGTCCTGAGCGCGGCCGCGCCACCGCCGTCGGCCGCGTCTGGTTGCAGCGCCCGAACCGGCAGGACCGACGGAACATTCGGCTGGCTCCTACTTGCCGCCCTGGCAGCTGTGGTCTTGCGACGGCGCAGCAACATCGACGCGTCGAGTTGACCGCCGCCCATCCGTTGAGGCCACGCCCAATCCGGCGCCGTGCCAGTCCAGATTCCTAGGAGGTTCGCTCATGCGCCTGCTCGACGGCCGCATCGATATCGTCCAAGGGGACATCACCGCGCTGAAGGTGGACGCGATCGTCAACGCCGCCAACAGCAGCCTGCTCGGCGGGGGTGGCGTGGATGGTGCCATCCACCGCGCTGCGGGCCCGCGCCTGCTCACTGCGTGTCGCGCGCTGCGTGGTTGCGCGACGGGCGAGGCCAAGGCGACGGATGGCTTTGACCTGGCGGCGCGGCGGATCATTCACGCCGTTGGGCCAGTTTGGTCCGGCGGGCAGCGCGACGAGGACTCCCTGCTTGGCAGCATGTACGTTCGCTGCCTTGAGCTCGCGGCATCCGAGTCGCTCGACAGCATCGCGTTCCCCTGCATCTCGACCGGTGCGTACGGGTTTCCGGCCGAGCGGGCCGCGCGCATCGCGGTCGGAAGGGTACTCGACCACGTTGCCAGTGCCCCGACTCCGCGTCGCGTGGTGTTTTGTTGTTTCGTACCGGTGGATCGTGCGTTGTACGAGAGCCTGGTGCCAGAGATGATCTTGGCTCGCACCCGCATAACGGGCTGAAAGTTGAAGGTTGGCGACCCGACCGCTACGATCGGCGCGATCCGGCCGGATTCCACAATGGCCGTGCCGGTCGACTACCGCGAGCGCCGAGATTCCCGGCGCGGACCCGGTTCGCTTGGAGGCCCCCTGTGAACTCTTTGCTTCCACGTATTGCCCACGCGCCATTCCCCCACCCGAGCGTCATCGCTGTGGTTGCTTGTGCCGTCACCCTCGGCTGTTCGACCGGGCCGCAGACGAGCACTTCGGGCGGGAGCTTCACCGGCGACGCGCAGACGGACGCGTTCGGGCTGCCCGACACGGGGACGCCGGTCGACGTCGTCGAGGAGATCGTCGAGGACGTCTCTCCCGCCGACACCGGCACCGTCGACGCGGGACCGGTCGACACAGGTCCGGTCGATATCAGCGTTGCGGATGTTCCGGCCGCGCCCGACGTGCCAAAGTGCAGCTGCGACGGCATCGAATGCGGCCATCCGCCTGGTTGTGCGATCAACTGCAGCCCCTGCAAGTCCGGCCTGACCTGCATCGACAACCAATGCATCGACGACAAGTGCGGGTGCAACCCGCTGCAGTGTGGGTTCCTGCTTGGGTGCCCTGAAACATGCGGAGACTGCGGCGAAGGTCTGCTCTGTCAGCAAAACGGCTGCATCGAGGACCCCTGCGACTGCAAGAACGTCCAGTGCGGCTTCCAGGAGGGCTGCGCCAAGAACTGCGGCATCTGTGATGCCTTCGAGGTGTGCAAGAAGAACGACTGCGTCGCGGAGACGCCGGCGGGGATGAAACAGCTTGGGGAGTACTGCGGCCCCAACAAGCTGTGCCAGCCACCACCGCCCGGGGCGACCGAGAAGGCGCAAAAGGCCTTCCTGACCTGCCTCGACAACCAGTGCATTGAGGGATTTTGCCACGACAACTTCTGCACACGGGAGTGCAAGTTGACGGCCGACAACGTCAACAACCTCACCGGAGCCGCGGGCATGGACGGTGTCGAGGACGACCTGGTCGGATCGCAGTGCGCCAACGCTTCGGATGGCCCCAACGGGCCGAAGTGGCGCTGCATCGAGCGGGCTTCGCCGTTCCAGATCAGCGAAGGAGCGACCTTCGCGTTGTGCATGCCAGGCACTGACTTCAAACCCTGCCAGAACGACGCGCAATGCGAAATCGACCAAGCCTGTCGGATCTATGTGATCCTGGGCGAGTACGTCCAGCGCTGCGGGCCGCTTGTGCACAACCCGGACGGTTCACCGGGCGCGATTGGCACGGGAGCGTGCAACCTGAACTCGAAGGACGGGTCGCTCAAGCTCTGCCAGGGCAACCTCTGCACCACGCAAGGCTGCGTCAACCTGTGTACGACCGATGACTCGTGCATCGCGGCCCCAGGCGCGTGCAAGGAAGGGCTCTGCAAGGAGAACGGCGGGTTCTGCGTCGGCGACCAGGACTGCCCGAAGTGGTCCTGCACGGCCAACGTGCAGCTGTTCAGCGCTACGACGCAGACATTCAGCGTCTGCAACCCGAAACCATAGCGCCATCCGCGGCCCTGTGAGCGGCATCGGCAGCTTGCCGTCGCCACGCGCAAGCGCCATTCTCTGCCGCCGCCGCTGGGTCTGCTCCGGTTCGGAGCCGAGGTCGGGCGCCGCGGCCACGTCCCCTGCTTGGAGTCAGATATGTCCGAACCCATTGATTCCGACGCCGATCGGGACGGCGCCAACGAAGCCGTGAGTGACGCCTTCGCCGAGGCGAATCGCATCGCAGGGTCGTTCACGTTTGCCCGCAACGCGGTACCAGAAGAGGAAAGCCGCGCCCGTCGCTTGTATCGGCTGCGCCACTCGACCGCGCACGTCATGGCCGAGGCGGTGCTGCAGCTGTTTCCGGAGGCCAAAGTCGCCACCGGACCGGCGATCGACCACGGCTTCTACTACGACTTCGATCTCCCGCGACCGCTGGTGCCCGACGACCTCGTCGACATTCAGCGGCGGATGAAGAAGATCATCAAGCGCGCGGTTCCGTTTGAGACGGCGGCCGTGACCGTTGGCGAGGCGCGCGCGCTGTTCGCGGCCACCGGGCAGACCTACAAGATCGAAGTTCTCGACAAGATCGAGGCCGAACAGGCACCCGAGACTGTGACGCTGTACCGACAGGGCAGGTTCATCGACCTGTGCGCCGGACCGCACGTCGGCTCAACGCGGGCGTGCCGCCACTACAAGCTGCTGCGCACCGCGGCGGCCTACTGGCGCGGCGACACCGAGCGACCGATGCTGCAGCGCATCTACGGTACCGCTTGGGAGACGGCCGAGGACGTCGAGGCGTACCTGAACTTCCTTGAGGAGGCCAGGAAGCGCAATCACAAGCGGATCGGCGTCGAGCTCGACCTGTTTCGCTTCGACGCCGTCTCGCCAGGTGCCTGTTTTTGGGGGCCGCGCGGGTTCGTGACCTACCGCGCCTTCTTCGACTTCTGGCGGGGCATGAACGCGCGCCGCGGCTATCAGGAGATCTCCAGCCCGATCCTCTACAAGAAGGAGCTCTTCGAGAAGAGCGGCCACTATCAGCACTATCGCGAGTACATGTTCACCGTGAAGGCGGACGACGACGAGTACTGCCTCAAGCCGATGAACTGCCCGGATACGTTCCTCTATTACAACTCCAAGCTGCATAGCTTCCGGGAGCTGCCGCTGCGCATCGCCGAGGGGTCCGTGCTGCACCGCTTCGAGATGACCGGAGTGCTCAACGGTCTGTTTCGAGTACGCCAGTTCGCGCAGGACGACTCGCACATCTTCGTCACGGAAGACCAGGTTCAGGGTGAGATTGGTGAGGTCCTGGATATCGTAAGTGAAACGTACTCGCTCTTTGAACTACAGTACGACTTCACGCTGTCTACCCGTCCCGATGACTTCATGGGTGACCCGGCGCTTTGGGATCAGGCGGAGCAGTCCCTGCATGCCGCGCTCGTCGCCAACGGTGCGCCGTTCGTCGTCGAGGAGGGCGAGGGGGCCTTCTACGGGCCGAAAATCGACATCCACGTCACCGACTGCCTGGGCCGCAAGTGGCAGTGCGCGACCGTGCAGGTCGACTTCCAACAGCCGATCAACTTCGACATGACCTACGTCGCGAGTGACAACAGCCGCAAGCGGCCGATCGTCATCCACCGCGCCATCTTCGGCAGCTTCGAGCGCTTCTTCGGCATCCTGCTGGAACACACGGGCGGCGCGCTGCCGACGTGGCTGTCACCCGTGCAGGCGGTGATCATCCCGATCTCGGACAAGGCGCTAGACTACGCGCTGCAGCTGAAGATGAAACTTGAGGGGGCTGGCCTGCGCGTCGAGGTCGACGAGCGCAACGAGAAAATGGGCTACAAGATCCGCGAGGCAGAGCTGCTGAAGGTGCCGTGGATGTTGGTGGTCGGCGAGCGCGAGGCCGAGACGGGTACGGTGAACGTTCGCACGTATCGCGAGGGGAAGATCGGCGACATGGCGGTCGATGAGGTGGTCGGCCAGATCGTCGCACGTGTGGCGCAGCGAACTTTCGACGTGGAAGTGAAGCCGCTGCGTAGCTTTGACACGGGCGATGAGGTGTTGCCGGGAGATGAGAAGGAATATTGAATGGTTGAAATGTAGCTAGCACCTACTTGGGGAGGACTGCGGCTAGCACCTGCTTGGGGAAGACTGCGGCTAGCACCTACTTGGGGAAGACTGCGATGGTGACCTTCGAGCACAAGGCCTTCGACGCCCTGACGCTGCGCGAGCTGCACGACGTTCTTTGGTTGCGCAATGAAGTCTTCGTTGTCGGTCAGAAGATCACAGCCGAGGCGGAGGTCGATGGAAGTGACCCGGACTGCGTCCACGTCATTGGTCGCGACGACGGCGGCCGGGTGATCGCCACGGCTCGCCTCTTCGTCGCAAAGGACCCGATCAAGGTGGGCCGTGTTGCCGTCGCACGCGATCTTCAAGGTAGCGGCGCGGGCACCTCGTTGATGATGTACGTGCGCGACACGGTGATCGGGCCGAGGCCATCGGCGCTGTCGGCTCAGCAGTATCTTGAGCCTTGGTACACACGCATGGGCTGGGCGACGGTCGGCGAGGCCTACGTCGAGGCCGAGATACCGCACGTTTGGATGGAGCGCGCTGGGCAGCGGGGCTGAGCGCGGTGGCTTGGCGACAGAAGCTGTCGGCAGTGGGAGGGCTGGATGGAGATCACCTGCATCACGGTCGGCATGTTCCAGGTAAATACGTACCTGCTTCGCGACGAGGCGACTGGCTTCTGCGCGGTCGTCGACACCGGCGAGACCGACGAGCTGACGCGCCAACTTCAGGCCATGACGCCCCGCCCTGACGTGCACCTGATTCTATTGACCCACAGCCACATCGATCACGCCGGGGCGCTGGTGCCGCTACAGGAAGCGTTTGAGGCGACGACGGTTCTGCCTGCCAAGGAGCGGCCCCTCTTCGACCTGCTGCCCGAGCAGGGTGCATGGTTCAACGCCGCCTTCCTCAACCGCCCCTGCGGCCGGATCGATCGGGAGGTCGTCGACGG
>CALGHC010000745.1 GCA_937915965.1 uncultured Myxococcales bacterium | reverse complement strand
ACAACATCGATCTCGGCGAGGGGTCGCTCGGCGTCGGGGCGCCCCACATCACCGCTGCGCCGGTTCTCGGTGTGACCTACCACGCCAACCCGGGCTTCGCGCTCGGGCTGCGCGGTCTGTGGGCACCAACCAGCTACGCAGACCGCGACACGCTCGCCAACCTCGCCAGCCTGCGCGGTCATGTCAGCCTGCAGTATTCACGCCCGCCGCTGCGGCCCTACATCTCGTTCGGCGCCGGCGTCGAGGGGCTGGTGGCCGGCACCGAGCTGGTCGCCGCGGATTGGGATTTCGGCCTGCACGTCGCGGTCGGCGCGCATGTCGAGATCAGTCGCAACATCGCCCTCGTCGTCGAGATCGACCACGTCACCACCGACGGCGAGGGGACCGACCTGGCCAGCGTCTGGCAAGGCCAGTTGTTGGTTCGAGCCCGCTTCGTCGAGGCCCGCTAGAGTCGAGGCCCACCAGGTCGGCGATGCGGCGATGCGGCGATGCGGCGATCCGCGCGCGGGCAGGTCCGCGTCACACAGTCCCGATGGGTCGCCAGGAGGGGATGTCGCGACAGCCGTCTTCGAGTGCCCGGGTGCACCTGCGCCACGCGGCTCTGGCCATCGCAGACAGGTCCATGTACACCCCAGCAGAGAGCCGCAGCAGCTCCCCCCTGCGGCCGCCAGAGGGCACCGAGATGGCAGATTCCCCGCGACCCGACGACGACACCGCCCCGGCCGCGAGCGACCGCGGCCAGTTGCCAACCGCCGCGGTCTTCGCGGGTATCCTCGACTCGTTGCCCGTGGGCATCTACGTGCTCGACCGGAGCGGGCGGCCCTGCTACGCAAATCAGGCGGCCCAGCGGCTGCTCGGCAGGGGCGTCGACCCGTCGCTTGAGGCCGATGACCTCGCCAGCCACTACCAGGTGTACATGGCGGGCACGGGCATCCTGTATCCGACCGAACAGCTGCCGATCGTGCGGGCCCTCGCGGGCGAATCGAGCTTCGCCGACGACATTGAGGTCGAGACCGACGTCGGTCGCGTGCCGCTGCAGGTGACTGGCAGTCCCTGGCTGAACGAGGCCGGCGAGATCGAGTACGCCGTCGCCACCTTCTCGGACCTGTCACAGATGGCGGTCGCGGCCGACACCCTGCACGACCAGGAGGCGCGCAGCGTCGCCGTCCTTGAGGCCGCAAAGGACGGCATCATCACCATCGACGAGCGCGGCCAGATTCAGAGCGTCAACCGCGCCGTCACGGCCATATTTGGCTGGGACGCGCACGACATGATCGGCCGCAACGTGTCGATGCTGATGCCCGAGCCCGACCACAGCAGACACGACGGCTACCTCGCCGCCTATCGCGACACCGGCAAGAAGAAGGTGATCGGCGAGGGCCGCGACGTGGTTGGCAAGCGCCGGGATGGCAGCCCCTTCCCCGTCGAGTTGACGGTGACCGAGGTGCATCTCAAGCGCGAGCGCCTCTTCACCGGGTTCATCCGCGACGTCACCGCCGTACGCGAAGCGCAGGCGGCGCGAGGTCGTCTTGCCGCGATCATCGAGGCCTCGCCCGATTTGGTCGCCATCGCCGAGCCCCACGGCGACCTCATCTACGTCAACCAGGGCGGCCGGGTGATCCTCGGACTCGGCACAGACGCGGCCATCGGCGCGAACACGCTCGCTGACTTCTATCCGCCTTCCACCGAGGAGACGCTCTCGTCGGTCGCGCTGCCACAAGCCATCGCCACCGGCTCCTGGCAGGGTGAGGCCGAGGTGCTCGACCGAGAGGGCGACTGCCAGCCGGTGCTGATGACCGTCATCGCCCACCGGGACCCGGCCGGCGAGCTTGAGTTCGTCTCGACCGTCTGTCGTGACATCCGCCACCGCAAGGAGGTCGAGCGGCTCAAAAGCGAGTTTGTCTCCACCGTCTCGCACGAGCTGCGCACACCACTCACGGCAATCCGTGGGTCTCTCGGCCTGGTCGAAGGCGGCATCGGCGGCGAGCTGCCACCGCGCGCCCTGCAGCTGGTCACCGTGGCGCGCTCGAACACCGAACGCCTGGTCCGCCTGATCAACGACATCCTCGATCTCGAGAAGATCGAAGCGGGCCGCATGGAGCTGCACCGCGCAGAGAACGAACCCGCCGCGCTCGCGCGCACTGCCCTCGATGGCATCGCCGGTATGGCGGGGGACGCGCAGGTAGCTCTCGTCCTCGACGACAGCACGTCGGAGACGGTGCGCGTGATGGTCGATCCCGATCGGATCCTGCAGGTGCTCACGAACCTGCTGTCGAACGCGATCAAGTTCTCAAGCGCCGAGGGGACCGTGCATCTGGAGGTCGGCGTGCCATCGCCGGGGACTGTCCGCTGGAGCGTGCGCGACACCGGTCCGGGTATACCCGCCGCCGAGCTGGGCCTGATCTTTGAGCGCTTCCGCCAGGCCGATGGCCCGGACACCCGCAAGCGCGGCGGCACCGGGCTGGGGTTGGCGATCTGCAAGGCGATCGCGGATCAGCACGGCGGCCGCATTGGCGTCGCCAGCGTGCTGGGCGAGGGCAGCACCTTCTTCGTCGAGGTCGCCGGTACCGGGACCCTGGTCTCAGCCGACAACGCGGCGGTCGGGTCGCGCGCGGGCACCGTGCTCGTCGTCGAGGACGACGAGGCCGTCGCCGCGACGTTGCTCGCGATGCTCACCGACGCTGGCTACGGCGTACGCCACGTGCGCGGCGTCGCCGACGCGCTGGTGGCGTTGCGCGAACGACCGAGCGACGCGCTTTTGCTCGACCTGACGCTGATCGATGGCTCTGGCTTCGATCTCCTGGCGGCCATCCAGGAAGCCTCGGATCTGCCCGATCACATGCCCGTGGTCATCCTCAGCGGCCGCGGACCCGAGGGCCGCGAGCTGGTCGGGCCGATGGTGGTCGATTGGTTGTCGAAACCCTCAGACCCGGCCGAGATCGTCGTCGCGGTTCGTCGCGCTTTGCGCGGCGCGAAACGCCCGACGGTGCTGCTGGTCGAAGACGACGCCTCCACCCGCATGGTGCTGGCGACGCAGTTGAGTGCCCTGGGCGTCGATGTCGTCGAGGCCGAAGACGGCCGCGCCGCCCTGCGCCGGGTCGCCAGCGCCCAGCCCGATCTCATCGTGCTCGACGTCGGTCTGCCGGGGATGGACGGCTTCGATCTGGTCTCGGTGCTGCGCCGCGGGCCCGCCCGCTACACGCCGCTGCTGGTCTACACCGGCCGCGACCTCCAGGACGCAGACCGAGCGCGCCTCACCTTGGGCCTCACCAAGCACCTCACCAAGGGCCGCGAGAGCGACGGCGCGGTGGTCGACGCGATCCGCACGCTCATGGCCGGCTTCCTTGAGTTGCCGCCAAAATCGGACCAAGACTGATCTACGCAGCCAAGACTGATCCACGCAGCCAAGACTGATCTACGCTGGAGGAGAACCGTGACCGACACTTTGCAACGAATCCTCTTCGCCGAGGACGAACCCGACATCGCCGCGATCCTCGAGCTCGCCCTCGAAGCTGTCGGCGGCTTCGAGATCACGCCATGCGCGAACGGCAACGAGGCCGTCGAGCGCGCCCCAAGCGCGCGAGCCGACCTGATCCTCCTCGACGTGATGATGCCCGGCCTGGACGGACCCGCGACGCTGGGCCGCTTGCGCGAGCTGCCCGAGACGGCGACGACGCCGATCATCTTCCTGACAGCCAAGGCGCAGCGACAGGAGGTCGAACATCTCAAGAGTCTCGGCGCCCTGGGGGTGAT
>CALGHC010000744.1 GCA_937915965.1 uncultured Myxococcales bacterium | reverse complement strand
GAAGAGGAAGCTGACCTGGCGCTCGCTGACCGCCGAGCCAAACGAGGGCGCGATGGTGGCCAGGGTGCGCACCCGCAGCACCTGGGTGAGCGTCATGTCGGGCAGCTCAAGGCGGCCGGCAGCGTCGACGACGACCTCGTAGGTGTCGACGCCGGCCCACGGTAGCCCATAGAGCGTGCCCTTCTTGACCTCACCGATGGTCGTCCACGCGGCGCCCGGGATGAGTGGAAAGCGGTAGAGCTCGACGGGCTCTGTGTACACCAGCAGCGTCGTTCCGGCGGTGGGCTTGGCCTCGGCCGAGGCGACGCCGATCAGGCGCAGCGCCTGGGTGTCCTTCTTCCAGATCGCCTCGATCTCGCCAGCCGGGTCGAGAGGAACCACAAAGGCGCCGCTGGGGAAGTGGTCGGCGTACCAGCGACCGGTCGTCGTCGACGCCGTGACGGTGGCCAGGCGGTCCTCGGGGCGGTTCGCAGACCAGTCCCAGACACGCTGACCCGCCGCGTCGACGGTGCCAGCCACATCGATTGGGACGCTGGCTCCGTCCGCAGTGACGCGAAAGCGCGCAGGAACACCGATCGCCGGCGAGAGCTCAGCCGCGTCAATGCGACCGTCGAGGTTGGGGGTACATGCCAGGGCGACGGCGCCCGACGGTGTCCACGGCAAGAGCGAATCGGTGGCCGTCGCGTTGTCGACGCAAGCGACCGCGACCAGGCAGACGACGACGGCCTCACAGCGCGATGCAAAAGATGACAAATCGTATCGTAGTATGTTGTTCATCATGCACTCCCGCCGAGCCTTCACCTAGAATCGCCAGCCCGTCCTCCGCATCACCAGCCCGTCCTCCGCATCGCCAGCCGAGCTCGCACGACGGGCAGCCCGGCGCCCCGTTCAGAACCGCCAACCGAGCCGCACCCGCGTCATCCAGGCGGTCGTCGCTGCCAGGCCCGCGTCGGGGTTGTCGAATCCCGCGCCGGGCCACAGCACGCCGCCCTCGATGCGCACATCGAAGCCATCGCGGCTGATGTACGAGACCGTTGGGTCCAACTCCACGCCCAGCGCGCTCGCGCCCCCCGGAGTCGACTCAGCGGCCACTGCCCACGAGGCCGTCGCTGCGAGCTCGAGCTCAAGCCGGCCGTTGCCGAAGTCGGCGATGCGCCACGCCAGGTGCGGTCGCAGGTAGAGGGCGTCGACCACCCTGCCGACAATCTCACGAAAGAGGATGCGGTCGACCCGGTAGTCCGGGTGGAAGCGGAAGGCGTCGAGGCGGGTGTCGCGCGGTGGATCCGCCTGTGGCCCGTCGAGGTCGCCGGCCGTCGGCGCGGCGGCACCGGCGGGTTGGCTGGCACCAAAGCCGGGCGCCGGGTCGCCGCTGGCGTAGCCGCCGTCGAGGCCGCCGCTGAGGCCACTGTTCGCTGCGCCGATGCGGCCAAAGTCGCTCTGCACGGCGACGCCCAGCTGCAGGGCCTCGATTGGGTCGCGCATCAAGATGCCGGGTACCAGGGTCGCCTGGTCGACCGTACCGGCGAGGACCGCAGCCTCGGCCTCGATCCGCAGCCAGCTGCCCTCGAGACGCAGCCACAGGTCGGCGGCGGTGGCCCGAAAGCCCCGCGGCACGACCGACGTCGCCGTCGGCGCGGCGGTGCTGCCGAGCCAGACAGAGGGTACGTCGACCTCCTGCCATCGATGCGACACCAACAGGCCGGCGTGGAAGGTCAGCTGCCCTGCCCGCGCCCGCCGCGCTCGTGCCAGCTCGTCCTCCCAACGCATCACGGCGAAGCTCACGCTGCGCACGTCGTCGCGTGGATCGAGGTCGATGGTGCGTCCCGGTGCGGTGCGCTGCGCCGATGGCCCCGCGGCCGAGAAGTCCCAAGCGGCCGCCCAGATCAGCCCGAGCAGGGGTGTCGCAAAGGCGATCCGGTCGTTGGCGTCGCCGCTGTCGCTGTCGAGGCCGTCGCCGCCGTGGCTGAGCATTCCCAGTCCCCAATGACCGCTCATCCGGCCTGCGGCGATCACTCCGAAGGGGGTGAGCGTCTCGGCCCAGGCGCGGCGGATGCGGATGCTGCCGCCGTCTGCTTGTTGGCTGGTGGTCGCCAGCGGTGGCCCGGCCGGTGTGTCGCCGAGGCCGACGTTGTCGAGCAGGTCCAAGCGCAGATGCACGGCGACGCCGCCACGCGGCGCGAAGACGTCGATGTCGGTGCGCAGCCGCATATCTGCGTGACGCAGGGTCTGCGCGCTGGGGTCCGACAGCGGCACGGGGAAGAGCGGCTGCCCCGACGGCGTCAGGCCACGGTCGAGATCGAAGTTGCCGAGCACCTCGCCGCGGCCACGGAGCCAGCCGTGCACGTCGATGGCGGTCTCGGCGCGGTCGCGCAGGCCATGACCCAGGCGCGTGAAGGCGTCGCGATCAGTGGGCAGCGACAAGCCGGCCTCGGGTGTCGCTGCGGAGACGTCGCTCGCCAACGCGAACTGAGCCGTCACTGCGGCTGCGACTGCCGCCATGGCAAGAGAGCGGGTCATCGCGGCGCCTCCCCGAGGAAGGCGACCAGGGCGCCAGTCGAAGCCGCGCTCGCCTCGATCATCGGGAAGTGGCCACAGCGCTCATAGACCTCCAAGCGGGCGTCCGGCAGGGTCCGCGCCAGCCGCTCGCCGTAGTGCAAGGGCGTCACCTGATCGTCGCGGCCCCACAGCAGCAGGACGGGGTGCTGCACGGCAGCATAGGACCGCTCGAGGGGCCCGAAGTCCTGACCGCGCGTCGCCGCCAGGGCCGCGGCCTTGGTCCCCGGCCGCTCCAGCGCGCGCTCGACCTCGTCGATGAAGGCCTGGTTGATGCGGCTCGGGTCCCAAAATGCCATCGCGAGGCGCTCGTCGACGCGCTGGTCGTAATACAGACCGAAGAGCACCTCGCCCAAACCCGCGTAGCGCGCCCAGCGAAAGAACCCAGGTGGCTGCGCGGCGAAGACCCAGGCGTCGTACAGGGCCAGCCGTTCAATGCGCTCGGGCGCAGCCGCTGCCATCGCCAGGGCCACCGACGCGCCCCACGAGTGCGCGACCACCGCCGCCCGGTCCACGCCGCGCTCGTCGAGCAAGGCGATCACCAGCCGCGCCTGGGCCGTCGGGCTGTAGTCACCCGCGGGCCGGTCCGTCCAGCCAAAGCCCTTCAGATCCAGTGCGATGACTCTATGATTGCGACGCAGAGCCGGCATGACGCCCGCCCACGTCTCGATCGCCGAGGCGAAGCCGTGCAAGAGGACCACGGTCGGTCCCTCGCCGACGTCGACGTAGCGCACACGCACCCCGTCGATCGTCACGAAGGTGGCGTCCGAGGGCTCACCGGGCATCGCGCCCTGGTGAAAAGAGAGGCAGCCGCCGAGGACGACCGCAGCGACCGCAGCGACCGCAGCCAGGCTGCGCCGACAGACCGCCTGAGTCGCAGAAAGCCACTTCACGGGGTCAGCCTCCGCAGCTCGGCGGCGTCACCAAACTCGTCCTTGGTCTCGCCCTCGTGGCTGCGCAGGGCAGCTACTGTGCCGTAGCACTCGGCGACGAAGTACTGAGAGCGCAGCTGCTCGACGTAGATGCCGATCGTCCGCTCCATCGCCGTCACCACCCGCAGAACGGGGAAGTTGCCAAAGGGGGTCTCGGCCGCGCCCGCCGCGTCGACCTTCGAGGTGTAGGTCTCGCTGACGACCGTGATCACACCCTGCGCCCAGCCGGTCACGCTGGCCTTGGTCTGCCATGTCGCGCCCTGCACCAACGGGAAGCCAAGGACGACGACTGGCGGATCGTAGGTGAGGCGAGTGAAGAAGAGCCCCTTGTCGGCCGAGGCGACCCCGCGCAGCAGCAGCGCCTTGTCGGTGACCTCGAAGACGCCGATCAGGTCGCCCGCCTGGGTCATCGCCGACGCGTAGGTGGCGTTCGGATACTCGGCTGCGAACCACTGATCAGCGAGGGCGGCGGTCGCGACCGGGGCGTCGTGGTCGCCCTCGAACGGACCGCCCAGGTGCCAGATCCGGGTGCCGTCGAGCTGTTCGTCGCCGTGGCTGTCGATCTGAAGGTCGCTGGCGAAGCGAAAGAGCGCGGACAGTCCGGCGGCAAGCGGGACCTCGGCGCGTTCGATCTGACCATCGTGGTTGGGTTTGCACAGGAAGGGCTGGGCCGTCCCGCCCGTATCCGTGGTGGTCGCCGTGTCCGTGTTGGTCGCCGTGTCCGTGGTGGTCGCCGTGT
>CALGHC010000743.1 GCA_937915965.1 uncultured Myxococcales bacterium | reverse complement strand
AAGCCAAGCAAGAGCCGAAGCCAGGCAAGAGCCGAAGCCAGGCAAGAGCCGAAGCTAGAACAGGCCAGACCCGAAGCTAGAACAGGAACTCGAAGTAGTGCAGTGACGGCACCGCGACGGGTCGATCGAAGTTGAACGAGCCGTTGCTTGCCTGCAGGAGGCCCTGGTCGGGGTAGGAGAAGTCCTTCCAGGTCGGAGCGATGCCGTCCATGCGCGCCCAACGGAATCCGACCGTCTGGACGTCGGCGGGGATGCCGTCCACCTGCAGACGCAGGTGGTGCTCAAGGACCTCTTTGCCGTTGGCCGAGCTGTTGTCGACGTCGTAGTCGGCGACCATCACCCTGACCATGCGCCTGCGGCCGACCGTGACCGCGGGGAAGCTGTGGTCGCTCACGCAGTCGACCGGAGCGCCGAGCGTGTCGACGCAGTTCTCGCGCGTGGCGATGACGAGGTAGCGGCCCGTATCCGAGCTCTTCTTGATTCCGGCCAGGGCTAGGGCGTCCGGGCCGTATTCGACCTTGACCAGGCCCTTGCGGGCCGCTTCGGCGCGCGGATCCTCGCAGTCCTTGCCCTCGATGACGCAGGGCCGTGCGGTGAGCTTGCCACCTCCGCCACCGAGGAAGCTCTCGTGGAACCAGAATGCGTGCCACGCCGCCGGCTTCAGGTCGCCCTCGCGAAGCTGGGTGCTCTCGACCTTGGACTTGTCGGCGTACCAGATGAGGTCGCTGGCGAGGGCAGTCTCGGAGACCTGCTTGGCGGTCGCATCGGCGGGGTTGATTGTCGGGAACCGCACGACGCGGCCGATGGTCGCGTCGGTGATCAGGTGGGGGTGCATCACCTTGTCCGACTGGTACGCGCCTTGGAGCAACATCTTCGTGGCCGCGTAGAAGACCCCCTCGTAGGCCGAATAGCGTGTGGGCGACTCCTTGAGCGTCGCGGGCAGCTTGAGGTTGGCGGTGTCGAGGCGCAGGCTGGTGATGAAGAGCGGAATTGGCTGGCCGTCCTCGTTGGTGAGGCCCTGTTTGTCGGCGTACTCGCGGACGGTCGCGACGATCGCGTAGGCCTCCTGGGCGCTTGTCGCGACGATCTCGAACGACAACATGCTCAGACCAATGCCGTTGACCTTGTTGGCAGCGACGTAGTCCACGAAATCAAAGATTGGCGAGCGGGTCGCCTTCGAGTCTGGATTGGAGACCGACAGCTGTCCGTTGAGGACCACCGATGGGCCGATGATGCGCACCGAGTTGGCTGGCCACGGGAACTCCGCACGCAGCTCCTTCCACATCGCGGCGTACGCGTTGAGCCACAGTTGCAAGTCCTTGGCCTTGTTGAGCCCACCGGCGCCGAAGTGATCGCGACCGAATTCGACGTTGAAGAGGGTCGGCCCGCAGTACCAGGGGCGCTTCTCGCCCGGGCCAAGGTCAGCGCTGCACGAGACATCCTCTTTCTTCTTGATCTCAGGGAGCTCCCGGTTGTAGTACTTCACAAATCGGCGCACGACCTTGGCCCACTTTGACGCGTTGGCGATGGGAGTGCCCTTCTGCTCGCCGTGGTCGTACTCGCACACCAGCTTGCCGGCCGCGTCGGTGCCCAGACCGTAGCCGGCGGTCCACAGCGGCTCGCCGCCGTGGCTCTTGACCCGGCCCAGGATCGTCTCGAAGGCGGCGCGCTGGTAGTTCGCGATGTTGTCCGGATCAGCTGCGGGGTCGCGGAAGATGCCCTGCAGGGTCGCGTCGCAGCCGTGACCGACCGGAATCCGCACCCAGTACGCGGAGGTCTTGCCGAAAGTCTCCTTTTCGAGAACGCCGGTCTTGTCGAGCTCGACAGCCGCGATCGGCGCGCCATTGACACCGCGCAGCTGCTCGACCCGCAGCTGGTCGATCGCCGCGATCTCCGTGCAGTTGGCGTAGCTGCCGTCGGTCTTGACGCAGCGGTCCGCTTGAACCCGCACGGAGCGCAGCCTCACCTCGTTGGCGTTCTCGGGGAGGGTCACGGTCAGGTGAGCCTCGTCGACGCAGCCGGCGAGCAGCGAGCTGGCCGTCAACGCGCTCGCGAGCCAGCGCGATGCAGCGAATGAAAGAGAGGCTGGGCGCGTGTTCATGGCGAAGTCCAAGGCGATTGAGGGGCTTGGGCGAAGGAGCCCGCAGGAGTATCGACGCGGAGTCCGGACGCGGTCAAGCACATCGCCGCCGCCTCGGCGGAGCTGATCGTGGTGCCGCTTGCGTTCGTGTCTGAGGTCGCGCCCGTGCAGGCGCATCTTGCTTGCAGGTCACGCGCGGATCAGTCTGGCCGCGGGGCCGTCACGCTGCCGGCGGGGTGTCGCTGGGCGCGGCGGCGGGGCGCTAGGTGGCGGCGGTCGAACCCTCGCTGGGAGACTCAGCCGCGACGTCGTCCGCCAGGGGCAAGACAGCGATGGCCTCGAAACCGGCGTCGGGCCAACTGGTGATGTAGAGCGTTCCGGCCGAGGCCGCGACCTGGGTGGCAGCGATCGTCAGACCGAAGCCGAGGTGGGCGTTGCCCTGCCGGGTCCTGGCCCCGCATGCCGCCTCGGCCAGGCTGTCACAGCCGGGGCCTCGGTCGCGCACCGACAATACGTGCCAACGGTCCTGCCCGACCGTCACCGAGCTGCTCTGGACGACGATCGTGCGGCCAGCGACCGGCCCATCCGGATCGACGCCCGCCGCCGCGATGGCGTCGATGGCGTTGTCGACCAGGGGTCGCAGGACCAACGCGAGTGGGCCCGGCGGCAGGACCCGGTTCAGCTCGTCGTCGAGCGCCCAGCTGATGTCGAGTCCCAGATCGCGGGCACGGTTGGCGAGACGCGTGCGGAGCATCGTGATGCGCGCCGGGCTGGTGTCGGCGTCCGGCAACAGCTGGCTGGTCGCGAGGCGCAGGCGCTCGCGGACAGTGAGGATCTGATCTTGGGAGCGCTCAAGCAGGGTTGCATCTGCCGGTGGGGACTGTCGTCGAGCGAGCTCGATAAACGACGAGGCGGCGGTCAGGGGGTTGGCGAGGTCGTGGCGCAGCTGGCGCAGCGCCTCCGACAGCCGCCGCAGCCACGCCGCCGGAACGGTCGATACGGCCACAGCACCGGGCGGTAGCAGGCTCGCCGGCGGGGGCTTTCGGGGCCGGCCGTCCTGGATCACGGCGCACCTCCGACGCAGACCTGGCTCAGCCGCCACAGACGGCCGGACACTCTGCCGTCGGTGTGCAGGCCGCCGAATACGAACGTCTCGCGGCCAGCCGGGCCGTAGGCCGCTCTGCTCAACATCATCGCGTCCGGCATGGGCGTGATCGCGCTGTGGTCGACGAAGACCTGTGGCCCACCGGGGCACAAACCGAGACGCAGCGACATGTGGACGGGCGTCTCTGTCCACTTCGGCACAAAATCGCCGGGGCACGCCTGGCCAGCGCTGTCCTTTACCTTCAGGCGTGGGCGTTCTTGCACGGCGAGCACCGCTGAACCGCCGATGGGGTCGAAGACCACTGGCAGGAACGAAGGCCCGCCAAAGAACGGCCTCAGCAGCGGCAAGACCGGCGGCTTGGCGTTCAGGTCGGCGAAGGTCGGCACCGCCGTCGCCTGCCAGATCGGCGACGGTTCGGGGCGGGTCAGCCAGACGACCTCTTCCGCGTTGCCCACACAGTCATCGATCACCGCGGGATCGTTGGGGCCTTGCATCGAATATGGGTCAGCGCCCGTGGGGACGACTGTGCGCAGCACGCCGCCTGTGACGGCCAGAACGTCGAGGGCGGGCATGTAGACCATGATCGCCCCGTAACGGGGAAAGAGGGATTTGCCGCTGGCGGCGGGTCCGCCGAGGTCCTGCCATGTGGCGGTTGTGAGGTCGAGACTCGCGAGCGCCTCGCTGGCGCCCAGCGCGGTAAAGCCGCCGAATACCAAGAGGCGATTGCGGGTCTCATCGAGAGCGAACGCCGCAGCGGCCAAGGCTGGAGCGATTGTGGGCTCTATCTTGCTTGTGCCAGCGGCCACGTCGACGCGGTGGATCGCTCCGGACAGCGTGGGCAGATTCGACGGCTGCGTGGTCTCGTCGAAACCCAGCCCGTTCTCCCACATCGCGGCGATGTCGATGACCGCTGTCCCCTCTTGCAGCGCCAGCCCGCCAGCCAGCAGCCAACTGTTCGTCGTTGCGTCGACCGCGTCGACGCCAAATGCAAACAGCGGGCCCGCCTTCAGCCGAAGCTGCCAGAGGTCGGTCGCGGGGTCGATGCACCAGACGGTGCGGTCGGCCACGATGCGCGGCGTCGTGGTGTTCGCGTCCGGCAGCTCGATCCTTAGCCCTCCCGCGACGCAGAAGCCGACCTCATTGATGACGGCGGCGGCGTGGCCGATGCGGCCGCCGGGGCCTGGTCGATCGAGGCGGGTCATGCCGGCGGCGCCCAGTGGCCAGCGTTGCGCGTCGACGAGACCGCTGCGGTGGGTCGTCAGGGTGGTCTCGGCGAAGAGCGCGATGCCACCAGCGACGATCACGTCATCACCCTCGGGCTGCATGAGGGCGCCGAGGCGAGCGAAGCTGGCGTCGACTGCGGCGGGCAGCGCGGCCTCGCTCCACGTCACCGAGCCGGCGGTCGCCGCAGCGCCGCTGAGGACGCCCAGGCGATGTCGCGTCGTGAAATTGGGGGCCGCGCCATCCACCTCGATGATGTGCAGGTTGCCCGAGGCGTCGACAAAGCACTGGGCCCCCTCCGCGGGAGCCGGCGACAGGCCACCGGCCAGCGGCGCCGCCCGTGCCAGTCCAGCGGCGACCTCGAGGCGGTACAGATGGGCCTGTGGCGACGACGGCGTCGCTGTGGCGAGAACGAACGCGACGGCGCCGCTCGACGCGGTGCGCATGGCGCAGCGGATCCGGCCGGTGAGGTTCGGGATGCCGCCAGACCCTCCAGGTGGCGCCGTTTTGACGGTCAGCCACTTGGGTGGCGCCGGACCGCCGAGCTGTGCCTGGATCGGCAGCGGCTGTTTGGCGACGAAGACGACGACGCGCCGTCCGCCGGGGTCGTCGAGCACAAGCGCGTCGGTGGCGCCCAAGCCTCCCGTGGCCGGCAGCGCGGGTACCTGATCGGCGAGCGCGGTCGCCGCATCGCTGACCTGCGTCCACCCCCCATTGATCGACCACGCCCAGACGGCGGTGGGCAGACCCGCGCTTGAGCTGCCGCCGATCAGCAGCACGCGCTCGCCGATCTCGTCCCAGATCAGAGCAGCATCAGCGCGGGGCCCCGGCGGCTGGTCGGCCAACAGTTGCCAGGGCGCCGGCGACTCGTCGGTCGCCAGCGACCACATCCCGGATTGATCGACGACCCCGTGAGCGGTCGGCGCCATTCCGCCGTAGGCGAGGACGCGTTGCCACTTCGCGCTGAAGGCGAGGGCGGCCCCGGCGCGCGGCGGCGGCGCGCCGCTGCTGACGACCTCAAAGCCGGGCGCGAACGGCACGCTGGAGCAGACCGCGCTGTCGCCAGCGGTGCTGCAGCGAACGACGGCCGGCGCCGCTGGCGTGCCGTCACTGCAGGTCGGCACCGTGTCGCCACAGCCGGCACAGCTGCTACCCAACGGCGCGCCATCCAAGGTGAAGCCGTTATCGGCGACGCCGTCACAGTCGTCGTCAGCGCCGTTGCAGCGTTCAGGCAAGGCGAGGCTTTGAGAGCCGCCGGCGCCGGTGGAGCAGACGACCTCGCCGTTCGCCGCGCACTCGACCTCGCCGACCGCCACGATGCCGCCGGGTCCCGGCGCCGCGCAGATCCCCGCCGCCGCGGAGCAGCTGGCGCCGACGCCCGCGCCGAGCCAGCTGAGCGCCTCGTCGGTGGCGCCGTCACAGTCGTTGTCTAGACCGTCGCACAAGGACTCGTTCGCCTCGTACTCAGGCACTGCGTTGGTGTCGGCCTGGCAGATGCAGCCTTTGCAGCCAAGGACAACAGGCGCATCGGCGAGACTGGTAGGTACGCAGACGACCTCGACGTTGGCGAGATTGCCGGCGCAGACGCCGTTCGCGCAGAGCTCGGCCACCGGCGGCAGGTTGGCGCCCGTGCCGTCGGCGGGGTCGTTGTCGACGGCGTCCACCATGCAGTCGCCATCCGCGTCGGCGACGTCGCTTTGGCGCGCGTCGATGATGCCGTCGCCGTTCTGGTCGGCCGGGTTGGCGATGTCACCGACTTCGACACCGTCGGGCACACCATCGCCGTCGGTGTCCGCCTTGGCTGGGTCGAGCAGCAGCGAGTCCTCGGTGTTGTTGCTCAGGCCGTCCCCGTCGAAGTCGCCGTCGGCCCCCAAGCAGACGTTGGCGACGCAGATGCCGCCGCCGCAATCCGCCTTGGTGGTGCATGGCTTGGTGCAGTAGCCCTGGAAGCACAGGCCGCCTTCGCACTCGCTTGCTCGGCCGCAGCTCAGGCCAAAGCGACGCAGCCGTTTGGGAGAGCAGCCATCGCAGCCCTGCAGTTGCCAGGCGCAGAGGCTCAGCAGCGCGGCCAGCGCGAGCGCGGTGCGCAGGCGGCGCGCGGGGGGAGCGTTGCAGGGCTGGCGATCTGGGTTTGGCATGGAGAGGGCGACGGATTCGGCGTTGGCGGAGCCGGGGAGGCGTTGCGCTGCGAGACCACGTCGGGCGCCGCCTCCCTTCTAGCAAAGCGCTCGCGGGGCGGCAATTTCGCCGTGCCGCGAGCGCACGCAGGCAGCCGGTGCGGCCGGTCACGCGGGCACGACGGGGCGCGTCCGGCACCGACCGGCACCGGTACCGCCGGCACCGGTCGCGGTACCACGCCACCCGGGCTTGCGCCTCAACCAGTGAGAAATACAGGCGAGCGCCGTTGGCACGCGTCTTGTACTGCGAGATGTCGCCCGCCGATGGGCCGGGGAGGCGGCGATGCTCGCAAAAGCGATGAGTGCAGCGTTGGTCGGAGTGGAGGGACGGCCGGTCGAGGTCGAGGTGCTGAGCTACGGCGTGATTCCGGAGTTCGAGACCGTCGGCATGGCCGAGAAGGCGGTGCGCGAGGCGCGTTTCCGCGTGCGCAGCGCGATCCGCGAGTCGGGTCTTCCGTACCCGCAGACCCGCGTCATCGTCAACCTCGCCCCTGCCGACCTGCGCAAGGACGGCACCAGCTTCGACCTGCCGGTGGCGCTGGGCCTGTTGGCCGCTGACAAGACGATCAAGCAGCACAGCCTGGATGGCTGGGTCATCGTCGGCGAGCTGGCGCTTTCGGGCGAGGTGCGGCCAGTGCGCGGGCTGCTCGCGGTCGCCGAGATGGCGCGGCGCCTCGGCATGCGCGGCGTCATCTGCCCGCTCGCGAACGCCAACGAAGCGAGCGCGCTGCGCGGCATCGAGGTCCGACCGGCCGCGAGCCTGGGCGACGCGGTCTTCGCCCTGCAGGGGCGCGG
>CALGHC010000742.1 GCA_937915965.1 uncultured Myxococcales bacterium | reverse complement strand
CAGGCCCTGATCGCCCTCCTTGACGACGATGCGCTCCGGACCGCTCTTGACGCACCTCTCGTCGACCTGCTGGTTGATGGCATCGACGATGTCAGCGCGCCCCTGGCAGAAGCGCTCGCCTTCGCGATCAGTCGGGACATCGACCTGGCGGCCCAGCTCGATACCCTCCTGTGCGCGACCATCGCGCGTCGGTGTCTGCGGTGGCGGGAGGTCGCGCCGGTCACGACGGTCGATCGCCTGATGTCCGCCCTCGTCGTCGCCGCCGTCCGCCGCGGGGCGCTCGACGACGCCACCCGGCTTGCCTTCACCTGGCCACCCATGCGCAGCGCGCTCTGCCTGCTCGCGGCGACATTGGCTGCGGAAGGGCGCGGCGCATCGCTGGCGTCGCTGCTGGAGAGCTACCAGCCAGATGGGGGTCTGCGAGCCGCCGCGGAAGCGGCCGCCGCGGCTGAGATTCGGGATGAACCGCAGCTGCCGCCTCCGCGCGACGGTTCATGACGTCAGGCGCGCGGCGCAGAGAACCAGCGTCAGCTTGTCGGCGTGTCCGGGCGCGCTACTCGAGCTCGTTGTCCATGAAAGGCTCACGCATTTCGCTCGATAGGTAGATGTCCGAGAATGTGCCGTCGATATCGAAATCCGCGCGGGCACGGGCATACCACCAGTCTTTGGTCGCGTCTTTGATGTACTGCGTGGGCGGGACAACCGGCGCCGCTGGGTCTCTGCCGATGACGACGAACTGAAAGTAGACCTCTTGGTTGGCGTTGTACCCGGCGCCAAGCGCGCACCATCCCGGTTGGGCGGCTGCGTCTCCGTCTTTGGCGCAATCGAACGCCCACTGGTTGATGCCCGCAACCCAGTCCATTGTCGCTGGCCACCAGTCGGTCGGCGTGGTCCCAGACGAAACATAGCGGTGGTAGGTCTGGTAGTAGCTCTCCTGCTTGATGCGCACATCGCCCAAGAAAGCGATCGCCTCCTGCACGCGGGCCCGCCGCGTGAAGCGCTTGTACGAAGCCACCGCGACCGTCGCCAGGATCGAGATAATCACCACGACGACCATCAACTCGATGAGAGTGAAGCCGCCTGATCGCGTCGCGCCGTCGCGTCGCCCCCAGCGGGTCATCGTCCAGTTTCGAATGTTCCGCGTCATTTTGGTGACCTCCCTGTTCGATGGTGGCCGCGCCGGCGGGGAAGGTCAATCGAATTCCATGCCGCCTCGACTCTGGGTTGCGCCATCTTCACGCGCCCCTAGCGCCGGTTCCTGAACCGATGCGCGCCCTTCGCTACCGTTCGCGCGCCACTTCCAGGCGCCGCCGGCCGCTTCAGGAGGCCTTGCACGAATCGGGAAGGCGCCCCTAGACTCACTGCCACCGGAATGGCCGCCCGCGCGGCGCCGTCCGACGCTACACCCCATGCGCGCACCCTCTCCGGATCGCGCGTCTGCATGAGGCCGGACCGCGCGTCTGCATGAGGAGCCTGCCGAAGTTCCGGTTTCGCTCGCGATGGCAGCGCCGACCAAGGGGGCGACCCCGACCAGCTTGCCACGGCGCCCGTCGGCCCAGGCTGCCCGGCGCGACTTCACGTGTAGTTCTTGGTGTTCTCCCAGCTTCGACCAAACTTCTTTTGGAGGCCCCGATGGCCGCTTCAAATCACAAGCCACTTCGTTCACACCGCCATTCTCCGTCGGTCCAGATCGAAGGAACCCGTCGGATCGCCCGCAACGACCGCTGGAATCGTTTGATAGATCTCGTGCGCACGTCGACGTCGTTCAGCGACGCGGGCGAGCGTCGCCTCGCCCTCTTTGTCGCCGAGTCTGTTGCCAAGCGCGCGGACGATGATTTCCTCAACAGGCACATCGCCGAGGCCTTCCCTGGCCACATTCGCAACACCGTCGCCAGCGTGCGGCGTCGCGACCCCGACGAGATCAAGGTCGGCTGCGCGATCCCATCCGAGGCGACCCACGGCTACACGATGCCGATCGCGGTGCTCGAGTCGTGCCTGGCCGACCAGCCCTTCATCGTCGACACCACCAAGATCGCCTTGCGCCGCGCGGGTGTCGACATCCTCGGCACCCTCAACATGATACTGCCGGTCGAGCGCGATGATCAGGGTGCCCTGGTCGACATTCGCGCCGACAATCCGCAGGCCAGCAACGAGAGCTTCTCCTGCCACCTGCTACCCGCCAGTCAGGTTGCTGGTCGCGAGGAGGAGCTACGAGCCCTCGTGCTCAAGCATCTGCGGGCCTCCCAGCGCATCGTCGCGGACTTCCGCCAGATGCGGCGCCAGGTTCGCGACTCTGTCTCAAGCTTGCAGTTCAGCGCGGAGGCCAACCCCGGATTGGCCGCTGAGTTCTCCGAGGTAGCAGACTTCGTCGAGTGGTTGGGCAACGACAACTTCATCTTCATGGGTGCCTGGCGCTACGACGCCGCCGGCGAGCTGACCTTGGCGCTCGGGGCCGGCCGCCGCGAGGACGGCGAAAAGGCTCCGATCGAGAGCCGGCCGAAGACCGCCCTGGCTGGGACCGCCGCGATGGCGTCCGTTCTGCAGACTCGGATCGACGCCGACATCCACCGCGATGGGCGCATGGTCGAGGTTCGGATCCGGCTTTTTGACGAGGACGGCGTCGCCGATGGCGGCTTGATATTCCAGGGCCTGTTCACCTACAACGCGGTCATGGGCGCCGCCAGCGTTGTTCCGCTGCTTCGTCAGCGTCTGGTGCGTCTGTGCCAGGCCGAGGACCTCGTGCCGCAGTCGCACCGGATGAAGTTGTTCACGTCGTTCTTCAGCCGGTTGCCGCTGGCCTACGCGTTCAGCGCCTCAGATGGCGACATCCAGACCCTGATCAACAACACGATCGACGTGGACTTCGGCGGCGGCGCCCGCCTGCACTTTCGCGTCAACGCGCGCCGGACGACTGCGGACGGCTTCCTACTGCTGCTCAGCGAGCGATACGGCGAAGAGCTGCGCGAACGCGTGCAGACAGAGCTCAAGGCGAGCTTCCAAGCCGACTACGTCGGTCATCGGCTGCTCGTCGGCAAGACCGACACGATGATCGTGCATTTCCTGCTTCAGGGCCGCAAACGGCTTGAGGTTCCGGACCCCGACGCCCTCAACGATCGCGTCGCCGCGCTCATCAGCCCCTGGCTTGAACGGCTGCGTCGTGCACTCAGTGGCGCCGGCGCCTCGGACACCGAGGTGGAACAGCATTGCCTGATCTTCGGCGACTGTCTGCCGCCCGAATACCGCCGGCGGGTCGAGCCCGAGCATCTGCTTGAGGACCTGCGGCTGATTGAGTCGGTTCACGCGGATGGCGCGCTCCAGCTTGCAATCCGTCGCGATCACAGGGATCTGGAGAAGAACACGGTTCGGCTGCTGAGCTACGGCACCCACGACTTCGCCCTCACCGATATCCTGCCGGTCATCGACAACTTCGGCCTGCGGGTTCTCGGTGAGCACACCTACGAGCTTTTTGACGCGGCAGGTCGGACCACGTGGTTCGAGAGCTACCGCATCTCGCTGGACGATGGGCAGGGGTCGGCGCTGCTCGACCACGCCGAGGCGTTCAAGGAAGGTCTGCGCGCCGTCCTCGACGGGCGAATGAACTCGTCGCAGATGAACCGTTTGATGCTGTCGGCCCGGCTGACGTGGCATCAACTCCAAGTGATCCGGGGCTATCTCGCCTACGCCCGGCAGCTGGGCACCAACTTCCCGCCCAACCTCGTGCAGCACGTCCTGCGCAGCCAGCCCGAGCTGACACGGACCCTCGTCGATTGCTTCAACGCCCGCTTTGCGCCCTACATCGACGCGGGCGACGACCACGAGGTCTCGGCCCGCTCACCACGGCGGATCGCGCGCCTGCACGAGTGTCGCGACCGGTTCTTCAAGCAACTCGCCGAGGTGGAGGACGTCGTCGAGGACAAGGTCCTGCGCATGTTCTTCAACTTCATCGGCGCGACGCTGCGTACCAATTACTTTCAGCGCACCGACGAGCCGCGCGGGCTGTCTTTCAAGTTCGCCTGTTCCGAAGTCGAGGTCATGCCAGAGCCGCGACCGCTCTTTGAGATCTTCGTCTATGATCCGCGCGTCGAGGGCGTTCACCTGCGCGGTGGCAAGGTCGCTCGCGGTGGCCTGCGGTGGTCGGACCGCATCGACGACTTCCGCACCGAGGTCCTTGGCTTGATGCAGACGCAGATGGTCAAGAACACCCTGATCGTGCCAGTCGGATCCAAGGGTGGCTTCGTGCTCAAAGGGGCTGTCTCACCGGCCGACCGCCGCAGGGTGGCCGACGAGCTGTACGGCGTCTTCATCCACGCCTTGCTCGATCTCACTGACAACATTGTGGGCGACGACGTCGTCTATCCCGAAGACGTCATCGTCTACGATGGCCCCGATCCCTACCTCGTCGTCGCCGCCGACAAGGGCACCGCGCACCTCTCGGACACGGCCAACGCCATCGCGCTTGGGCGTGGATTCTGGCTGGGCGACGCGTTCGCTTCGGGCGGGTCAAAGGGCTATGATCACAAGGAATACGGCATCACGGCGAAGGGGGGATGGGTCTGCGTGCAGCGGCTCTTCCGCGAGATGGGTGTCGACACCCAGACAGATTCCTTTACCGCGGTCGGCATCGGCGACATGAGCGGCGACGTCTTTGGCAACGGCCTGCTGCTGTCGGAGACGATCCGCATGATCGGCGCTTTCGATCACCGCAACATCGTTCTCGACCCCAGCCCCGACGCCACCAGCTCGTTCGCTGAGCGCAAGCGGCTCTTCGAACTGCCGCGATCGAGCTGGGTTGACTACGACACCAGCCTCCTGTCGCCCGGCGGCGGCGTCTTTCCCCGCACCGCGAAACGGATCCCGCTCAGCCCCGAGGCGCGGGCAGTGCTTGGCACCGACCGCGAGGAACTCAGCGGCGAAGAGGTCATTCAGCACCTCTTGAGGGCCGAGGTCGACCTGCTGTGGAACGGCGGAATCGGCACCTACGTCAAGGCATCCTCTGAGACCGACCTCGATGTGGGCGACAAGGCCAACGACAGGGTCCGTGTCGACGCCAACGAGCTGCGCTGCAAGGTCGTCGGAGAGGGTGGCAATCTTGGACTCACGCAGGCGGCCCGGGTCGAGTTTGCGCTGCGCGGCGGCCGCTTGAACACCGACGCCGTCGACAACTCCGGCGGTGTCGACCTCTCCGATCACGAGGTCAACCTCAAGATCCTCTTCGCACAGATGATCCAGTCCGGTCAGACGACGGCCGCTGAGCGCGATGTTGTGCTCCTTGAAGTGGACAACGACTGTGTGGCAAAAGTCCTCGCCAACAACGACCAGCAGTGCTTGGGCCTTTCGGTCGGCGAGCTGCGGACCGTCGGTCGACTGCGCGCCTGGGACGATCTCATTCGCTTCCTCAGCGAGCGCCTGAGCTTCGACCGTCGCGTCCAACTGCTGCCGACGCGCTCGGTCCTGACCGATCGCACCGCTGCAGGCAAGGGTCTGATGCGCCCCGAGCTCGCCCGCGTCCAAGCGTTCGCCAAGATGTGGCTCTTTCAAGAGCTCGCTGAGGACAAGGGGTCCTCGGTTCGCGTGGCCAGCGAGTACCTCGACGCCTACTTCCCGCCGGTCGTTTCGGAGCGCTATCCCGACGCGATCGCGGCCCACCGCCTGCGCCACGAGATTATCTGCACGGCTTGGACCAATCAAATCGTCGACTTCAGCGGCGCGCAGCTCATTCCGGCGCTCTACCTGGAGTTCGACCGACCTGTCGCCGACTTGTGCAATGCGTGGTCGTTCGCTGGCGCAGTGCTGGGCGTACGTGACCTGCGGGTCGCCTTGCGCGGTCTTGAGGGGGTGGTGCCCGCGGCTGTCTTGTACGAGGGCTACATTCGCGTCGAAGAGGCGCTCGCGGCGGCGACACGTTGGTTGCTGACGAGCTACCCGGCCACCAACCTCGACGAGGTGCTCGACCACCGCGATGCGATCTCCGAGTGGGCGGACGGAGCACGACCGGCCATCCTCAAGACCCGTCTGGGCGGGCGGCTGTCGGCGGAACGCCGTGCAACCACACGGTGGACCACCGCGGGCGTGCCCAGCGCCCTCGCGGCAGGCCTCACCGGGCTCGACGCGATGGCGCACATCTTCGCGATCTGGCGGCTGAGTGAAGAGAGCGGGCTCGACCCGGTTCAGGCGACCAATACCTACTTCGCAACCGCGGATGTCACCGGTCTCGCCGAGATCGTCTGCCAGATCGACGCGCAGAACCCCTTGAATCATTGGGAAGAATCGGCGTGGGCGAGCTTGCGTCAGGACCTGACCTACACGCTCTTCCGTCTGACGCTTCGAGTGGCTCAGCTTCTCGCCGACAGCCGCACCTCGGGCACCGGTGCCGTCCGCAACGCGCTCGACGATCGGCTTCACCTGCGCCGCGTCTGGGAGCTGTCGCGGCAGATCCAGGCCGAGGGTGTCCAGGTCCCTGGCGTCGTCGTGCTCGCGGAGCGGCTGCGGGCACGATTGCGCTGAACCAGATCGGCGAGGCGCGCGCATGCCGCGGCGGCTCGCGCGCCGTGACGCGGCGGTTCGGGCGCGATGATGGAGAGGCTTTGCGGCGGCCAGTCTGCCTGCTAGATTGGTCCACGAACCGCAAGGAGGACCCAGATGCCGAGCCCGACGTCCCCCGAGATTCTAGCGTGTACCCGCCGCCTTCTGGAGACCGCAAACGACATAACCTCTCTGCTCGTCAGCGATCAGACGGGCTACGCCGAGCGCGAGCTGAGGCGGCGCTTCCTCGCCCAGCCGGAGATCGCGGCGGCCATCAGCGACGAGGGCCTGCGCGAGCTGCGCGACGAGGCGGCTCGACTCAGCGCCGGCGCCTCTGCGCGGCTGCGCAGCGTGCTCGCTGGCGATGAGATCTGGATCGATCTCGCCGATGGTTCAGACGACGTCGCCGAAAGCAAGGATCTGCGAACCATCGGACCGATCTGGCGATTCGCCCGCGCGATAGACCAGCCTCTTGAGGAGCTCGCGCGCCGCTTCGGCCTCGCTGACGACGACCGCGATCCCCCCGGCTACGCGCCGCCCGCCCGATTCATCGAGATCGGCGGGACTCGCAAGTACCTGCCCGGTCTGGTCGAGCGTCTCACCCGCGAGGTTGTGACGTTGCGCCACCTTCGTGAGCGGGCATCGGAGCAGCGCGCGGTTGAAGTCAACCGCAGTCTCGCCGAACGATGGGCCGCCGCCGCTCCCGACGATGATTGAGGACGGCTGAGGACGGCTGAGGACGGCTGAGGACGGCTGAGGATGGTCGAGCGCCCGCTGAGCTAGGCGCGGACGCCCCTAGGGGCCCGTCACGAAACAAGCCGATCGGCTGCGAGCCACGATGCCGGCCATCTTGC
>CALGHC010000741.1 GCA_937915965.1 uncultured Myxococcales bacterium | reverse complement strand
GAGGCAGATTCCGCGGCGGCGAGCGCTCATTCACGAGCAGGGTGGTGGATCCTGGTCACCGCTGGCCTTGTCCACAGGACAGCGGGCGGCTAGACTGACCTCCGCATGCACTGGCCGCACCAAAGCGGCCGAAACAGCGCATTGCCCCATCATCTCAGCTGGTTGAGCGTCAACTGGACGGAATCAATGGAACTGAAGCAGGGACTGCACCTCGGACAGCGCCTGGAGCAGCGGCTGGTGATGACCCAGCAGCTTCAGCAAGCGATCCGTTTGCTGCAGTTGTCCCGCACGGAGTTGGTCGAGGCGGTCCACGACGCCCTGCTCGAGAACCCGGTTCTCGAAGAGCGCGCCGCGATCTCCGATGGCTCCACGGACTCAAGCCCGTCGAGCGTGACCAGCGGCGAGGGCGAGGTCAAGAACCTCGATGCCCCGGTGCAGACCGGAACCGAGCCACAAGAGATTGACTGGCAAGCGTATTTCACTGACCTGGCGCGCGGACCCGTCGAGGGACCGCGCGAGTACCGGTCCAGCGACGAAGAGAAGCCGACCCTCGAGCAGACCCTCGCGACCGCGGAGGTGCTGAGCGACGTGCTGCTCGAGCAGCTCCGGCTCAACGGCATGGTCGGCACAGACCTCGCGATCGCCGAGGAGATCATCGGCAACCTCGATGGCGATGGCTATTTCCGACCCAGCCGGCTCGAGCTCTCCGGCGGATCGGAGGCGGGGCGGCGGCTACTGAGGCGAAAAGCGGAATCGCAGGGAATCGAAACGTCCGACGATCGCGTCAGCCTCAGCTTGCTGTGGCTTGACGATCCGGAGGCCGACGAGTGGCGCGCGGACGCTGAGGGTCGCGGCTTCAAGGCGCGCTTCGAGCCAGGCAATTCAACGCGCCTGTACGCCAGGGTCTTTGGGGTTTCGCCGCTGAGCGTTCATGCGGTTCTGCGCGCGGTCCAGGGCTGCGAGCCGACAGGCATCGCCAGCCGCGATCTGCGCGAGTGTCTGCTCACACAGGCATACACGGAGCACCCCGCGGCAGAAGATCTGCACCGCTTGATTGAGTGCCACCTGCCCAATATCGAGAAGCGTACCTACAATCCCGTCTTGCGCGACCTCAAGATCGATGCGCCGGCTCTCAAGACGTTGATCGCCCTGCTCGCGACGCTGGAACCGCGACCGGCGCGTAGCTATGGAGGCGGCAGCACGCGCTACATCACGCCCGATGTCTACGTTCGCAAGATCGGGGACGACTACTCCGTCACGGTGAACGAAGACGGACTGCCGCGGCTACGGCTGTCGCGCTTCTACCAAAACGCGTTGTCTGACGGTCACGGCAAGGAGGCGAAAGACTACCTGCAGGAGAAGATGCGCTCGGCAGTGTGGCTGATCCGATCGATCCAGCAGCGCCAGAGCACGATCCAGCGGGTGACCGAGTCCGTGATGAAGTTCCAACGAGGTTTCCTCGACCAGGGCATCGCTCACCTCAAGCCGCTGGTGCTGCGAGACGTCGCGGAGGACGTCGGCCTGCACGAGTCGACGGTTTCGCGGGTGACAACGTCGAAGTACGTACACACGCCCCAGGGCATCTACGAGCTCAAGTTCTTCTTCAACAGCCGGATTGAGACCCGTACCGGTGACGGCGTCGCCAGCGAGGCGGTCAAGCACGCGATCGCCCGGCTGATCGAGCGCGAGCAGATCAAGGCACCGCTTTCGGATCAGGAGATCGGCGAGATCCTGCAGGGCAAATGGGACCGAGGTCAGATGCTCAGCCGACTGGACTGTAGCGAGTCCGAGGCCGACAGTTTGCGCCCGCGCCGCTCGATGTCGATCGCCCGACGCACGGTCGCCAAATACCGCGAGGCGCTCGACATCCCCTCCTCGACGAAACGCCGTCGGATGCTGTAGCGTCTGGCCCCGCCGCGGTCCGCTGCCCTCCTCCACCGCATCACCACCCACTCGCCCTTGCTGGCCAAGCGCACGTATTTATACGAGGAGACCCGCGTGGTTCCGCTCAAGGCATACGTCAATCCCTCGCAAGTTCATGTCGACGTCGTCGCCGCGAACAAGGACGAGTTGCTGCGGGCGATCGCGGCGCGGATGGCTAGCCCCGAGCTCGGCCTGGACGCAGCAACCATCGCGGACTTGCTTTCGGCCCGGGAACGCCTCGCTTCGACAGGCGTTGGTCTGGGCATCGCGATTCCGCACGCTTCGACGCCAGTCCTGCTTGAGCCGCTGGTGGCCCTGTTTCGACCGCGCGAAGCCGTGCCCTTCGATGCCGTCGACGGTGACCCGGTGCGGCTGGTAGCGGTCGTCCTGGCACCGGCGAGTCAGCAAGCCCTGCACCTGCGGTTGCTGGCCCGGATCGCGCGAATGCTGTGCACGGAGCGTGTGCGCGACGCCTTGCTTGCCGCGGAGACCGCCGACGAAGCATACTCGTGCCTTGACTTGACCGACATGCCGTAGCCGAGTGCCCGCTCCTGCGGGCGTTCTTCGGCGCCGGTCGAATGGCGCGGTTTTCGCCACGGTGACGCGCGGCTGCAGGCGCATGGGCGCCGACAGAGAGGAGCGGTTCAATGGTTGGCAGCCACAAGTGGGTCGTTGTCACCGGGATCAGCGGGTCCGGACGGACGACGGCACTGCGCGCTCTGGAGGACATCGGCTACTTCTGCGTCGACAACCTCCCCGCCAGCCTGGTCGCCGCCCTTCACGATACGCTCACGGAGAGTGGTGATGAGGGCCTCGTCGCTGTCGGCATCGGCGTGCGCGGCGGCATCCTGCTCGACGACCTGGAGGCGGCGATCGGCGTGCTGGAGGGGCGTGGCGAGCGGGTCGAGTTGGTCTTCCTGGACTGTGCCGACCGGGTCTTGATCCGCCGCTTCGCCGAGACGCGCCGACGCCACCCGCTGCTACGTGACGGCACGCTGTCGGAGTCAATCGCCCAAGAGCGACTCGCCCTTCTGCCGTTGCGCGAGCGAACGCTGCAGCTGATCGACACGACGGACTTCAATCTGCACGAGCTCAAGCGCCACGTTCAACGGATCTTCGCGACCGTCGACGGCGGCCCGCGATTGGTGGTTTCGGTGGTTTCGTTTGGTTTCAAATACGGGATCCCGCGCGAAGCGGACTACATCTTCGATGTCCGATTCCTGGCCAATCCCTACTTCATCCAACAGTTGCGCCCCCAGACGGGCCTGGACGCGGCGGTGCGAGATCACGTCTTTGACCACGGCGGCGACGAGCTTGTCGAACGCCTGGACGCGCTGATCCAGTGGGCTCTGCCGCGCCACGCCGACGAGGGCCGCACGCTGGTCACGCTCGCGCTGGGCTGCACGGGGGGCCGTCATCGGTCGGTCGCGATCGCCGAGGCCATCGGCGCACGGATCGCGGCCCAATCGCTGGGAAGGGTAACGGTGCGACACCGCGATATCGGTGAGCTCGCCGGCCAGGACGAGCGGTGAAAGGCGCGCGCCGCTGGTTGGCCAGACCAAGGACCGCATGAGCGTCAAGGAACCCGACGTGCCCGACGTGCCCGACGTGCCCGACGTGCCCGACGTGCCCGACGTGCCCGACGTGC
>CALGHC010000740.1 GCA_937915965.1 uncultured Myxococcales bacterium | reverse complement strand
CGAGAGCGTCATCGCCGCCGCCACGGTGTACATGGGGGTAGAGATCCATGCGGCCTTTCTCAGCAGAGAGATAGCGAATCTCCACGTCGGGGGTGATGCCGACGTCCTGCAGGTCGACGTCCCCCGAGACAAGATACTTGGCTACGGTCAGCTTCAGGGCGCCGTCGCCGATCTCGTAGGGCACCTGGACGCTGCCCTTGCCGTAGCTGCGCTGGCCGATCACGACGGCGCGGTTGCTGTGCTTCAAGGCGCCAGCGACGATCTCGGAGGCACTCGCCGAGCGACCGTCGATGAGCACAGCCACCGGCAGGTCCCGCCACGTCCCCTCGGCCTGGGCGCTGCGCTCGTCGCGCCGCTGGTTGGCGCCGGTGAGCGTGATCACGATTGGCCCGCCGTCCATGAGCAAGTCAGCGACCTGAACCGCCTCGTCGAGCAGGCCGCCGGGGTTGCTGCGCAGATCGAGGACCAGCCCGTGGCTGCCACCGCTGGTGCGCAACGCTTCGAGCGCGACGGCGAGCTCTTGGCCCGTACCCCGCTGGAAGTTCTTGATCCGGGCGTAGCCGACGCCGTTGTCGAGTACCCGCCATTCAACGCTCTTGAGATGAATCACCGCCCGTACGACGACGATCTCGCGCGCCTCGGGCCAGCCCTTGCGGCGGATGGTCAGGCGGGCGGCCGAACCGACAACCCCGCGCAGCCGATCGACCGCGTCGTCGATGGCCATGTTCAGCGTGTCCTCGCCGTCAATCTGCAGAATCTCGTCATTGGCTTGAAGGCCAGCCTTCCAAGCGGGCGAGTCCTCGATCACGCTGACCACGGTGAGCACGCCGTCGACCGTGAGGATCCGGATGCCCAGGCCGCCAAACCGACCACCGGTGTGGGTGCGCATGTCGCGGTAGGCGTCGGGGTCAAGCATGTGCGAGTAGGGGTCAAGGGTGCCTAGCATGCCGTTCATCGCGACATATTCTACCTCGTCGGCGGGCACATCGAGTGGCAGATGATCGGCGACAAAACGCATCGCGGCGAGCAAGCGCCAGTTCAACTGGAAGAGGTCAGCGAGATCGGTGAGGGGCTCTTCGATCTGTTCGTCACCCATCTGCACCTGCAGGCTGCGACCCTGCGGGCCGTCGACGACGCGCACCAGCATCTCTGGCACCCGGTGGGCAACCGCCTGCAGACCCGCCTGCAGCATCGCGGGCGGATCGATGCGCTGCGGGTCGACATAGCGCTGGCGAAGGTAGGCCAGCGCCCGCGAGTCGATTCGCAGTTGGCGCAGCGCCCGTAGCGCGGCGTCGCGGTCGGCGAGGGCGGCCTCGGTCGAGGGCGCGAGCGGTAGATCTGAGAGGGTGACCGCTTCGGGCAGCGTAGACGCAGAAGCGGCTGCACCAGCAACCGACGCCGAGGCGAGGCCATGCGACGCTGCGGGCGAAGGCGAGGCGCGCAGCAGCCAGACGGCCGCGACCAGACCGGCGAGAGCGGCGACGACGACAAGCCCGCGGCCCGTCGACAGCGTTCGCGTGGCATCGCGCCGCGACACCGACGCCCTCGGACTCTGTTCGGGCGGCTTGCACTCAGGGTTCACGGCGGCTCGGGGCGGACGCTACCGATGAAGGCGCGACGCGAGGGACCGGGGTCGCGGCGACGTTGGGCGTCGCGACACGTTCGGGGGATGATACCGCGCCGCTGGGTGTTGTACCATTGACCCGGACGGCACCCGCCGCCCGGCGGACCTTCCCCCCTTTGCCAGCGGAGACGAGCCATCGATCACGCCCACCCACGAGTCGGTTCCGATCTGGCCCGGCGGCGCGAGGCCAGCCGCCGCGGCGTGCGACGGCAAGCGCTGATGGTGGCGCTGATGATCACCACGGTGACAGGGGCGAGTCACGTCGCGAGCGCAAAGGCTGCACCCACTGCTCGCAGCGGCGCTGACGGTGACGATGGCAGCGGCGGTGAAAGCGGCGACAACGACGACGCGATCGCAGCGCAGATCGCCGACTGCATGGGGCGCGAAGACCCTGTCTGCCTCGCCGAGGTCGTCGCCTCGCTTGAGCTGGCGAGCCACGGCGGCGTGACCACCGCATGGATGGCTGCGTGGCGCGATCTGCTCGTCGGCGACTACGCCGCCGCGGCCGCGACCCTGGACCGGGTGGCCACCTCGCCCCTGACACCCGCACCGCTGGCGCTGCGCGCAGCGAAAGAGCGGGATCTGGCGCGCGCCACGGAGAGCCGACTGCGCGGCTTCACCTCTCGCGACCTCGCCGGTGGAAGGGCGCGGGTCTGGTTCGCCCCTGGACCCGACGAAGTGCTGATCGAGGGGCTTGAGGAGGTCCTTGGCCGCACCCTGCCGGTACTTGAAGCGACGTTCGGCCCACTCGGCCCGTCTCCGATCGCCATCCACATCTACCGGCGCGCAGAGGACCTCGCGGCGGTCAGCGGATTGACGGTCGATCAGATCCACACCTCCGGCACCATCGCGTTGTGCAAATACAACCGCGTCATGATCACCAGCCCCGCCGACCTCGTATTTGGCTACGCCTGGGCCGACACGGTGGCTCACGAGCTGGTGCACTACGCCGTGATCAAGCGTGGCGGTGGGGGCGTGCCCGTCTGGTTGCACGAGGGACTGGCACGCGCATTCCAGGGAGCTTGGCGGGGAGAACGCCCAGACACCCTCGACCCAAACGAAGAGGACGCGCTCGGCAGGGCCCACCGCAAACACCACTTCATCCCGTTCAGCCGGATGAGCCCGACGATGGCCGCGCTTCCCAGCCAGTCCGATGCCCAGCTCGCGTTCGCCGAGGTACACCACGCCGTCGCCTGGCTCCTGCGACGCAGCGGTGGCGGCGAACAGGCAAACACCCCTGCGACCGCCCGCGCTGCGGTCTCGCTCGAGGACCTCCAGCGCGCCGCCGGCCGTCTTGTGTTGGCGTTCGGCGAGGGCCTGACCGAGAGCGCCGTGATCGAGCGCCTCGTCGGTCTCTCGAGGGCGCGTTTCAGTCGCGCGTGGCGCCAAGACCTGCAGCGGGTAGCCGCACAGTCGAGCAGGCGCGATGCGGGTGTCGGGACCCACAGGACGATGCGCTTTCGCGGCGCCAGCAAGGAGGCCGCCGTCTTCGAGACCCTCGGCGAGCGACCGCGACAGTTCGTCGAGCTCGGTGATCGCCTCATGGCCCTCGACCGACCGCTGGCCGCGAGCATCGAATACCGCAAGGCCCTCGCAGGCGGTGCGGCCCGCGAGCCGCTGCTGATGAGCCGGCTTGGTCGCGCCCTCATCGCTCTGGGCAAGTATGCGGAGGCGCTCACGCTGGTACGCGAGGGTCTGGCTGTGTCCGACGAGCACGCTCCATTGCGGTTGCTTGAGGGGCGCGCGCTCGTCGAGTTGGGACGTCACCGCGAGGCGCTCGACGCGCTCCGGCGCGCGGGCTGGATCAACCCATTCGACCCGGACGTCCACCTCCTCGCCCAACGGGCCTGGATGGCGCTCGGCGAGAACCCAAAGGCTGAGGCAGCGGCGGCGCGGGCGCGAATGGTCAGCGGCGCGGAGACGCCACCTCGATGACCGCCTCGGCGCGGCGTCTCGGAGCGCGGAGCTGCGGTCGCTACCGGTGGGGACGCACCGGCCGCCATCCCCTCGACGCAGTCAGGCCCCTGAGACGACGGAGTCCAATGTGAACGCAGTGTTGCCTCCTCGCTGGCGTGCGCCTTCAGCGTCGCCGGCCCGCACCTTCAAGTCGGCGCCTTTTTTTGCCTCCCCCCCCACCCAACAGTAGCCTCGCGCCATGATGACGCACCTGCTCGCCTCTTCGTCGCTTCTCTCCCTCGCCACCCGATTCGCGCAGGTGGATACCGACCCCGTCGCCGCAGCCATCAACTCGCGTGGCATGGTGCTGATGGTGTTGGTCGTATTGACCCTGATGAGCGTGCTCGCGTGGTTCATCATCGGCGCGCGCGGCTGGGCGTTGTGGACCCTGCGCAAGCAGGTAGAGGTCTTTCGGGCGGCGTTTGCCCGTCACGACGACCCACGTACGGCGGCCGAGCAGCTCAGGGCGCACGTATCGCTCCCGCACTTCAAAATGCTCGTCGCCGTGCTCAAGGAGACGGCGCGACGCGAGGCGATCGGCCAAGGGCCGGATCTGGCCTCGATCGAACGGGCGATGCGACGCACTGCGGAACCTCTAGTCGATGAGCTCGAGGCCGGCCTGAACGTGCTCGGCACGATCGCGTCGTCAGCGCCCTTCATCGGCCTGTTTGGCACGGTCTGGGGCATCATGATGGCGTTCGGCCAGCTCAGCGACAGCGGCAGCGTCCTGCAAGCGGTCGCGCCGCATATCGCCCAAGCCCTGGTGGCGACGGCCGTGGGCTTGCTCGCGGCGATTCCGGCTGTCATGGCCTACAACGCGCTGAGCCGCATGGTCCGCAATCTGGTCACTGACCTCGATGGATTTGGCCTCGAACTGCTCAACCTCGTGAGCCGGAACG
>CALGHC010000739.1 GCA_937915965.1 uncultured Myxococcales bacterium | reverse complement strand
TCCGCAGCGGCGAGCGCTCATTCACGAGCAGGGTGGTGGATCCTGGTTCGCCCGGCCCCTTGCACAATCGGCCCCAAACGGGCTATTGGTCCCACGTGAAGCTCTTCGACCCGGTTCCGTTGCGAGTCCTGGCGCCGAACGCGGTGACCGCGTCTTCGATGGTCGTTGGGCTCACGTCGATCGCCTACTCGATGCACGGAGACTACCGGACCGCCGCCTGGTTGATCGCGGTCTCCGTCCTGCTCGACAAGCTCGATGGCGCCGTCGCGCGTTGGCTTCGCACGTCGAGCGAATTCGGTGTTCAGTTTGATTCCCTCTCCGATCTCATCTCGTTCGGGCTCGCACCCGCGGCGTTGATCTTCTGCGCGATGCCCGCCTTGGCGCCGCATCAGTGGGACTCGACTTCCGGTGGCGCTCCGGTCGCAGTCCTCGGCGGGCTGGCGGCGCTACACGTCGTCGCTGCGGCGGTGCGGCTCGCCAAGTTCAACGTCGTCACCAACGACAACCCTAAGTTATTCCTGGGTCTTCCGTCGACGATTTCGGGCGCCTTGCTAGCGTCGGGCTTCTTGACCGTGTACGAGCTGGGCTACCAATTCGACGAGTCGGTCTTCGCCATCTTCCCGTGGTGGATGCTGGTCAACGCGACTTTGATGGTGTGCAACCTGCCGTTGCCCAAGTTCCGCGTTTCGACGCGACCTTGGCTGCGCGCGTTTACTCTGGTGAACGTGGTCGCCGTCTGCGTAATCGTGCCGTTGCAGGTAGTCGTGCCGTTGCAGTGGGGATTTACGTATCTGCTGGCGTTGACCGTCGTCTATCTCGTTGTCGGCACTATCTACGCGCTGCGCCATGGGTCGGATGGCGAAGAGCCGGCGTTGCCCGCCAGCGAGGCCAGCTGAGGCGCAGCCCCAGCCGCGCTCGGCAGCCGTTCTTCCCTGGTCGCTCACGGCACCTGCCCGGCCATCCATCTCGACCCCAGCCCCAGGCGAACGGATGACGCAGCGACACGTCGAGACTCCTGACGGCGTTCGCCTCAGCGTTCGGGTCGACGGGCGCCTCGGCGGCCCGACCCTCCTGTTGTGCGACGGCATTGGCTGCGACGGCTACATCTGGAAGTACGTCCGCGAGGCGTTGGCCGGGCACTGTCAGCTGGTCCACTTCAACTACCGCGCCCACGGCGAAAGCGAGGTCCCCGCCGACCTCGCCACGCTGACGATCCGTCAGTTCGCGAGCGACTGCTGGACAGTTCTCGACGCCCTGGAGATAGAGCGCGCGGTCCTGTGCGGCCACTCGATGGGCGTGCAGGTCATCCTCGAAGCGGCCAACCAGCGGCGTTCTCGAACGATCGCGCTGGTGCCGTCGTGCGGCGCGTTCGAGCGGCCGCTCGATACCTTCCGTGGTTCGGGTATGGCGAGTCAGGTCCTCCCGTTGATCTCAAGTGCAGTCTTCGCACGCCCCGACACGCTGCGGCGGCTGTGGCGCGACATCTTGCCGACCGAGTTCGCGTGGTGGCTCGCGACCGTCACCGAGGTCAACGCCAAGATGATCCGCCGAGAGGACTTTGCGCCCTACCTCGAGCACCTCTCGCTCATGGACCCGCTGATCTTCGTCCGTCTGCTTGAGAATCTCGCACAGCACAGCGCTCGGTCCTATCTGGATGGCCTGGACATGCCGGCGTTGGTGTTCGCTGGTAGCCGCGATCGGTTCACGCCGTCCAGCCTCGCTGAGGAGCTCGCCGATGCCCTGCCGGACGCGGAGCTGTGCCTCATCCCCGGCGGTTCACACACCGCCCTGATCGAACTGCCTGATCTCGTCGTCTTGCGGCTTGAGGTCTTTCTCCGCGACATCGGCGTGTTGTAGATCAGTCGCCGTCGTCGCGTCACTCCTCGAAGAAGATCGGCTCGTGCACGTCCATGAAAGCGTTGAGAATCCGCCTTTCATCGTCGTTCAGGTCGAGCAACGCGACGCCCGCGCCGGCGTCGACGTTGGCCTCGACATCCGCCTCGTCGATCGGCCGCGTCCAACGCACCTCCGCGACCTTCTCAAAGACGTAGTCTGAACCGGGGATCGAGAAGCGTACTTCGAGCCGATCCCCGCGCTCCAGGTGTTCGCGAGTCGCGATGAAGAGACCACCGCCGGAGATGTTGGACGTCAGCCCCACAAACAGGCGGTGACTCGTCGACACCCCGACCTGGATGTCGAATCGACTGCGGCGTGAGTGGCGGCTCTCGTCGCCTGTCATCGCCTTCATGCGGTCCGTGTGGGCCCGCTTGGTGTTGTGATCGCCCATTCATGCCCCCACGTGGATTCGCAGCAGGTTCCGACCGATCAGCAACAAGTCGCCGTTGCGCAGCGCGATCTCTTGCTTGATCCGGAGGAACGTACCGTTTGAGCTGCCGAGGTCCTTGAGGTAGACGCGGCCGCTGCGTTCTGAGATGACCGAATGCGAGCCGGAGACGAATCCGTCCTTCGGAAAGAGGATGTCGCCGCGCTCGCGGCCCAGGAAGACGTCCCGGCTGGTGAGCAGGTACGCGTTGCAGACCTGCCGCGCCAGACCCACCTGGCACAGGCGCCCCCAGACGCCGCGCGGTTTCGGGCAGCCAAAGCGCATCGGCCTCCCCGTAATCTCCGAGAACTGCGGTTCCAGCTCCTCGATTCGCTCGAAGCGCAGGACCTCCTGGCCGATCCGGAAGACGTCGCCGTGCTGCAACTCCACCGGCGTCGAGATGCGCAGGAACGTGCCGTTGCCCCGGTCGACCGGTTGAAGCCGGAAACGCTTGGGCTCGCCGTGAACGACACAGTGGCGCGTGGCGAGCAGACCGTCCTCGGGAAAGCCCGCAGCGCAGTCCGGCGATCTTCCCAGGACGTTCTCGCCCGTGGTCAGGGCGAAGCGTCGTGCCTCAGCTCCGACGTCGTCGATCAGCGCGAGATAGCCGATGGTCTGGAGACTCGCGGCGGCCGCGGGGCTGGGTCGCGGCGCCGGCCGGGCCTCGGTCATTGGCGCGCCGCAGACCCCGCAGAAG
>CALGHC010000738.1 GCA_937915965.1 uncultured Myxococcales bacterium | reverse complement strand
TCGTCCGCGTCGTCCGCGTCGTCCGCGTCGTCCGCGTCGTCCGCGTCGTCGTTCGCGCGCTGTTCCGAGGCCTTGCCCAACTCTTCGCCTGACCGTGCGTCCGTCGCCAAGTCCGCCTGCGCACCCGCGGTCCGCGCGTCTCGCCTCGCCCCCGCCACCTCGCTGGCGTGGCGTTCCCACGATGCCAGCATCGCGACGGAGACGAGGAAGGCGATCATCGCGTAGTATAGCCACATCATCAGCGCGACGATTCCGGTCAGCGCGCCGTAGATTGCGTCCATGCGGACAATCTCTTCGACGTAGACCGTGAACAGCCGCTGTCCGGCGAACCAGAGCATCGCGTAGATCAGCGCCATTGCCGCAAGCCGGCGATTGCCCACCCTGCGCGCCGACCAGCGGACCACGACGAAGTAACCCGCCGCGATCGGTAGCACCTGCGATGCCGCGACGATCGTCGTGAGGCCGTCCACCCAGCCCAACGACAGGGTCGACATGCCGGCGGCGGCGACACGCAGGCCCCACTCGACCAGCGGCGCGAGAAAGCTCAGCAACAGGGCCGCGATGACGGCGAGCAGAAAGGCGAAGCCCATCAGCCCCGCGGCGCGCCAGGTCGAGCGGCGTCGGCGCCGAAACAGAGCGCGGATTCCAGCGTCGACGCGACCGAAGACGGTCAGTCCGAGGAACGTCGCTGCGACGACACCGACGATGCCGTTGGTCGTTCGGTGGCGGACCAGGGTCTTGGCGAGTTCGCTGGGATGCCAGGTGACGCCCGGAAGGCTGCGCTCGACCACTTCGGTGATTCGCGCGATGACCTCTTCCTGGCCGCTGACGCTGTAGCCGGCGATGGCGGCGACCTCATCGACCGCTCCGAAGAAGAAGCCGAGCGCGGCGAACGCGCCGAAGAGCGCCGGAACTGCCGCCAACATGCAGTACAAGGCCAGCGCCGCCGACCGATCGACGACGTCAGCTCGCACGCAGAGGCGCAGGCCACCCGAGACCACCGGCATTGCCTTGTGGAACTTCCGCTGCGCGCGTTTCAGCGCACCTTCGCGCGCGTCCGGGGTTCTGTGCATGTCCTGCATCCGCTGGCGCCGCGGCCCACCGAGACGCCGGACCGCCGCCGATCGGCAAGGCCGCAGCCACGGTCAAATACGGTCGCTTTGCCCGTTGCGTCGGCCGAATTGCCGACCGCCGCACTCCGGGCTACGGTACCACGGCCGCGGACCGGGTGCATGATACCCGCGGACCGCCCGGGCGGCTCTGCCACCGCGTCTCGAAGCTGTGAGGTCGGAACACCGTGGACGCATTGAACACCCTGGGCGCGGCCCCGTCCACGCTGGCGGACCTCGCTCTCAACCTGCTGCTGGCCGGGACGCTGGGGATCTTGATCGGCCTCCACTATCGCTATCTGGGAGCGAGCCTCGCAAATCGGGTGCAGATCGCCAAAGTGCTGGTTTTTCTCGCGTTGACGACGGCCTTTGTCATCGCCGTCGTCAAATCGTCGCTGGCGCTGTCACTTGGCCTGGTTGGCGCGCTGTCGATTGTTCGCTTTCGCACACCGATCAAGGAGCCCGAAGAGCTCGCCTACCTGTTCATGGCGATCGCCGTCGGCCTGGGCATGGGCGCGGACTACCGTCTCCACACAGTCGCCGCGACGGCCATGATCCTCGCCGTCATGACCCCGGTTCAGCTCTTCAGCAAGCGTGACTTGGGGCGAAACCTCTATCTGTCGATCGGCATCGACGCCGACGAAGATCTGTCTGGGGGAGCAGCGGTCGGTCCGATCGAGGCGATTCTGGGTCGCCACTGCGCCAAGGTCGACCTGCGGCGCATGGATCGCGAGGCGGACCGGCTGGAGTTGACCTTCTTCGTTGACGTCACGGATGCCAGCCAGCTGCAGCACCTCACCGCGGCGCTCGAGGCGACGTTCCCCCGGGTTCGGGTCACGTTCGTCGACCAAAGCCGCATGCCGGGGTTGTAGCCATGCGCGTCGACGTCTCAGGCGGCTCGGTCCCGACAAAAGTCCTGCGCGGCCGCCGCACGCCTGCCATCGCTCTGGCGCTCCTGACATTGGTTGTCGGCGCGACCCTCGGGGTTCAGGCGGGCAAATGGCTCCAGAAGGCCCAGCGCGGCAAGTCGAAGACCGCACGGGTCGATCACTTCGACACGGCTGTGACGTGCGCCCGCGCTGAGCCGTCGGCGGTCGCTGCCGTGCTGCCGTTTGCTGTCGTCGACGAGAGCCTGCGGCAGGTGCGCATTCCCAGCGGTCGCTTCGAGGTCAAGGGCGGCGTGGTGCTGCCCGAGGGCTGGGCGTTGCACGTCGCGGCGGGCGCAGAGCTGCGTTTCAGCGAAGAGAGCGGCCTCCTGGTGCGCGGCGACATGATCGCCAATGGCAGCGCAGACGCGCCGATTGTCTTTGCTCCCCTGCCGTTGGCGGCGACCA
>CALGHC010000737.1 GCA_937915965.1 uncultured Myxococcales bacterium | reverse complement strand
TGCAGCTCGAGAAGGTCGCGATCGCCGCCTTGATCGATGACGTGCTCGCCAAGACCCACGCCGCGCTCGTTGGCGTCGACCCGGGCGCCGGCGCGGACGCTCAGGCCGCGGCCACCGACGTCGATCTGTACCTCACGGTGGCGCGCAGCCTGCTCGCCGGCAAGGCGGTGGCCAGCAACGGCGGCGCCGCCGTCGACACCCTGGCTGGCAAGTGGCTCGCCGATATCGCCGCGCTGCAGATGAAGCAAGCCGAGATCTTCGGCGAGGCGCGCGTCGTCGACTTCAGCCAGTTCCAGCCGCGTGGCCACTACGAGGGCGACGAAGATCTCGAGCGCTACTTCCGCGCGATGATGTGGCTGGGTCGCATCGATCTGCGCTTCTTGGAGTTCGACACCGGCTCCAACAGCTGGTTGTTGCACCCGCGGCAGATCATGGCGGCGGTGTTGATGCGTCAGGCCATCGAGGCGGCCGGCGCCATGGCCGACTGGCAGAAGGCTGACGACCTCATCGGCCTGATGGTCGGTCCGGTCGACTACATGGACTTCAACGCGCTCGACGCGCTGATCGCGGACATGGGCTGGAAGCAGGCCAGCGATGTCGCCCTGCTCGGCCCCCAGGAAAAGGCCGACATGAGCGGCGCGCTGGTCAGCGGCAAGTACGGCAGCCAGCAGATCGCCAGCCATTATCTCGAGACCGACCCCTTCAGCGTCGAGCCGACACCGCTGGCGCCGTCGTTCGCCTTCCTCGGTCAGCGCTTCGTCATCGACTCGCTGGTCTTCAGCAACGTCGTCTACGACCGCATCATCTACAAAGGCCAGAAGGTCCAGCGCGTGCTGCCCAACCCCCTCGATGCGCTCTTCGTCCTGGGCAACGACCAGGTCCTGCCGCTGTTGGGTGACGATCTCGCCGCGTTCCCCTACCAGGGCGCCCTGCACAGCCTGCGCTACCTCGTCGACGCCCACGATCAGGGCTTCTGGGAGACCAACCTCTACAACCTGTGGCTCGACAGCCTGCGCAGCCTCAACGCGCCGTCGACGTCAACGGCCTTCCCCACGGCGATGCGCACGCCGGCCTGGCGCGACAAGACGATCCACACCCAGCTGGGCTCGTGGGCGCAGCTGCGCCACGACACGCTGCTCTACGCCAAGCAAAGCTACACGGGCGGCGTCTCGTGCGAACACCCCAGCGGCTTCGTCGAGCCCTACCCGGCCTTCTTTGCGAGGCTCGGCACCCTCGCGACGGTCGCACGCGCCCAGCTGGCGACCACGCCGATGGCGCAGCCGGGGATGAAGGACTGGCTCGACGGCTTCTTCGGCAAGTGGCAGGACGCGGCTGCCAAGCTCGGCGAGATCGCCCAGGCAGAGCTCGACCACAAGGCGCTGACCGCCGACCAGATCGCCTTCCTCAAGGGGACAGTGCACGCCGACCCCGGCTGCGGCGCGCCGACCTTCACTGGCTGGTATCCCGGGCTGTATTTCCAGAGCAGCGACATCAACGAGTGGAAGCCGACGATCGCCGACGTGCACACAAACCCCAACAGCGGCCCCCTGCCCGGTCCGGACGTCTTGCACGTCGCCACCAGCCGCTCCGACCTGATGATCTTCACCGCCGACACCTGCGAAGGCGCCGAAGCCTTTGTCGGCCCGGTTTTCCGATACCACACGGTCGACGTCAAAGAGATCAAGCGGTTGAAGGATTCGGACTGGGAGAAGATGATCAAGGATGGATCGGCGCCACCGCCACCAGCGTGGACGGCGAGCTTCCGCACCGTCGATTGACGCGGCAGCAGCAGCAGCTTCGACCTGAGCCGGGCTCCACCACCCGAATTCTTCCGGGCTTGCAGGCCCGCGGTCCGGCCGCAATACTGCGGTCATTGGTCGCCCGACGCCGCGGCGCCGTCCAAGCTGGAACCACCAGCGATCGGCCGGCTCAAAGCCCGAGCGGAGTCGACGTGAGCGGCAGCCAATCAAGGCGATGGTGGCCCGATGTCTGACTTCGAAAAAGACGCGCTCTCGTACACGGCCGGCGATGTGGTCGCTCAGCGATACAAGATCACCGGCGCGCTGGGGCGTGGCGGCTTCGGCGCCGTCTATGCGGCCGAACACACCGGCACGGGCCAGCCGATGGCGCTCAAGATGCTGTCGGTGGATCCACAGACCTCCGAGGACGACGTGGTCGCGCGCTTCTATCGCGAGGCACGGATCACCGCGGGGTTGACCGACATCCACACCATCCGGGTCTTCGACGTCGGCCAGGCAGACGGCGGGCCGCTCTTCATGGCGATGGAGATGCTGCGCGGCCCGACCCTGGAGAAGCTGCTGCGGCGGCTCGATGGGGCCAAACGGACGATGAGCGAGACCGAGGCGATCGATCTGGCGTTGCCGGTGCTGCAGAGCCTCAGCGAAGCGCACAAGGCAGGGCTGGTGCATCGCGACTTGAAGCCCGCCAACATCATCCTGGCCCACATGGGGGACCAGCAGACCGTCGTCAAGGTGCTCGATTTCGGTATCGCGCGCACCCAGGACTCATCGCTGACGGGCGACGGCAAGGCGCTGGGTACACCCGCCTACATGGCGCCAGAGCAGGTCCGCGGCAAGAGTCTCGACGGTCGCTGCGACATCTATGCCCTGGGCATCATGCTCTACCGCTGTGTCACAGGTCGCATGCCGTTCCAGCACAGCGACCCCTTCGCGCTGGCCTTCATGCACGTCACCGAGCCGGTCACACCTCCCAACGAGGTCTGCTCGACCTCGCTGTCGCCCGCCTTCGTCGACTGCGTGATGAAGGCGTTGGCCAAATCGCCCGACGACCGCTTTGAAGATGCCCGTGACATGCGCCGGGCGCTGCAGGCGATTCGCGGTGGCGCTTGGGCGGGTACGCCGATGACACCGCAGCAGTACAGCGCGACGACGGACGACGCAGATGATGCGGGGACCGGGGCCTCGGCGGGCGCTCCCCAGGCCACGCTGGCGCTGGACGAGGGCGAGTTTCAAGTGGCGGCTGATACGCTCCAAGGGGTCGTGGGGGGCGGCCCGCCGTCGACGGACGTGAACGTCGAGGCCGAGTCGCTGCACAGCTTGATCCTCGACGTCGGCGATGAGTCCACGGCGACGCCTTCCTCGATTCGCGCGGCCTACGACGCCACGGATGACGAGGCGACCCGAATCGGCGCCCTGGCCAACGGCGCGCAGACGCCAGCCCCGACCCTGCACATCGACGAGACGCGGGCGATGGAGGCCGAGGAACCGGTGACTCGCCTCGCCAGCGTGGCCGACGGTGCGCCGCAAGCGGGTGGCTCAGACACCAGCGTCGTCGCCACCGGTCCGGGCCTCGGGCCCGCGGGGACGACATCGATGATCGCGCCTGGCATGGCCGCGATGACCGCCCCAGGGGAGACCGCGACTGGCATGAACACGGCCGCGATGACCGCCCCAGGGGAGACCGCGACTGGCAAGACCAGCGGCGCCAAGTTCGCTGTCGCCGCCTTGCTGCTGATCGCGTGCGGCGTCGGTGGGTTCTTCGCCCTCGATGGGGGCGAGGCGGCGAAGCCCGAGCGCATCGTCCCGCCGGCCGCATCGCCGGCAGCAGCGGATCCAGCGGCGACACCCGCGGCAGAGACGGCGTCGGAGACGGCGGCCGAGACGGCGGCAGGGACGGCGGCAGGGACGGCCGACCCGGTCGCCAAACCGGCCAAGATCGCCCAGGGCCTCGTCGGTGAGGCCATCAAGGAGTCGGCGCCTGCCCGCAAGGTGGAGCTGCTCGAGAAGGCGGTGGCGCTGATGCCGGCGAACGAGACCTACGCTGCGCTGCTCGCGTCGGCGCGAGGCGAGGCCGAAGTCGCGGCGAAGGACCAGGCGGCCCAAGCGGCCAGAGCGGCCAAGGCCAAAGAGGCCGCGTTGGCGGACCAGGCGGCGAAGGCGAGGCGCTCGGCCCGTGCCAGCAAAGCTGCGCAAGCGGCAGCCACAGCCGCCGATCCCGGCGCCAAACCGGCAGCGCGACCAGCAGCCGCCGTCGCCGTCCAGCCGGCCAAGGCGGCCAAGCCGGCCAGGCGGATCAAGCACACCAAGCCGGCTGAGCCGACCAAGCCCATCGCAGCGCCAGTCGTCGACTTCTAGAGGTTGGCGGCCCGGGGGCCGGAGAAGCGGCCGTCAGGGCGTGCCGTCAGAACCGACCGACCAGGCCAAAGCCGAGCTGCGATCCGTTCGCCGATCGCAAGGTCATCGGTACGACGCGCAGCGCAGAGACCTCTTCTGCCGCGTCGTCGGTCGGCCCGCCACGCAACAGCGCCCACGCACCGAGCCCCACTCCGACGGCGACCAGGCCGATGCCGCTGCCCAGGAGCACGGTGTCGTACTCCTCCGTGACGCCCCCAGGGGTGCTGCTGTCGTAGCAACCACCATCGATCCACTCTCCGGTATCTTCGTCCACCCACCCGTCCCAGCACTCCGACGAGACCGAATCGGCCGATGTGACCGATTGCGGCGCCAGATAGATCAGCACGCCACCCGCAGCGACCGAGAGGCCGGCACCAAGCCACAGCCAGCCGTTGCCGATTCGCGATGCGGGTACCTCGGGCGGTGGCTCGTCGCCCCAAGCC
>CALGHC010000736.1 GCA_937915965.1 uncultured Myxococcales bacterium | reverse complement strand
CCACCGGCAGCGCGACCGCGCCCGGTGGCGCGACCGGTGAGCCCGCCGCCGCCGCCAACCGTGCCTGGCGGTGGTGATGAGGACGACGAGGCGACGCGGATGCTCGACCCGGTGGCCATGGGACTGGTCGCCGCGAGCCCAGCGGAGCCGGAAGAGACGCTTCGGATCGAGCTGCGCGTCATCTCGGGCCCCGATCGCGGTAAAGTCCACAACATTCAAGGGGACAGCGCGCTGGTGGGCCGCGGCCTCGACTGCAACATCGTGCTGGCCGATCCAGCCGTCTCACGCAAGCATTTCCGCGTAGAGAGAGACGGTGACGGCGTCGACGTAGTCGACATGGGCGGCGCCAACGGCACCAACATCAACGGCCAGCGCGTCCAGCGCCACCGTTTGCAGCCCGGAGACCGCGTTGAGATCGGCACGAGCGTCCTGGAGTACCACGTCGAAGGCGCCGCACCGCGGCGGCGCCCGGCGTCTGGCGCTTTTGGCGACGAAGCGCCCGTGGCGATGGCCGGGCGTGGCCGGCAGGCGGAAGGTCCCGACGTCCGCAAGATGGCTCTGATCGCCGCGGCGGTCCTCGCGGTGCTGCTCGGTGGCGGCGTGACGGCGTGGTTGGTGGTCGGCGGCGGCGACGAGCCGGCGGTCGACGAGACGGCGGACGTCGGCAACGCGGCGGTCACCAAGGCGATAGACAGCGCCAAGGGGTTGATCGCCGACGAGGAGTTCGCTGAGGCCGTCGACGCCCTCAAAGAGGCGCGCAAGCTCGACCCACGCAACGTCGACATTCGCAAGCTCCTGACACGGGCCCAGGACGAGCTCGACGCTGGCGACGTGATCGAAGATGGCCGCGCGGCAGCCAAGCGCGGCGAGTTCGAGTTCGCGATCCAGCAGTTCAAGTCGGTGGACAAGGACTTGATGCAATACACGCTCGCTCAAGAAGAGCTGCAAGCGGCGCTCGAGTCGTTCGCGACCACGGCGCTGGCCGCTGCGCGCAAGGCGATGAATGACGGCGATCTGAAGGTTGCCTCCGCCGCGGTCGCCAAGGTGCTGGATGCCGACCCGAAGCACACCGAAGCCAAGCTCCTCAAGGCTCAGCTTGACGGCGACGCGGGAGACGAAGCGGCGGGGGACAGCCCGGAGGGCAAGAAGCCAGCGGCCAAACCGGTTGCGGTCAAGTCGGACGCGCCGCGTGATCGACAGCGACCGGCAGAGGCCAGCGCCTCGTCGGCCAAGGACGTGCTCGCCCAGGGCCTGCGGGCCTACCACGATCGCAAATGGAGCGCCGCGGTCGCAGCCTTCGAGAAGGTCGCCGAGGGCGGTTATGGGCGCGGCGACAAGTCGAAGGCGGGAGCCTGGGTCGCGGCTGTCAAGGACGTGTCATCGTCGCTGGGTTCCGCCGACGCCGGTGGCGGCAACGCGGCTGTGGCCCGCAGCCTCAAGAAGGCCTACGAGGCCGACCGCCGCATCGACGGCCACTTCGGCCCGACACTGGTCAAGCGGGTTGCGGGCGCCTACGTCAAGGTCGCCGAGGACCGCTACGCGCAGAAGAAATACGCTGATGCCGCGGACGCCGTCCGCGAAGCTCAAAACTTCGACTACGAAAACGCCAAGGCGCAGTCCATCCAGGACAAGTGCGTCGACAAGGCCGTCAGCATGCTAGCCGAGGCAAAGGACCACATGGGCAAGCAGAACCACGCCACCGCCCGCGATCTCGCTCGGCGCGTGGTCCGGATCCTGCCCGCGATGGACCCACGCGCTGCGGAAGCGCGTGAGATCGCCAAGAAGGCGACGATGGCTTCGACAGCCGGCGACGACGACTAGATCAATTGCCCCACAGAGACGGCGGATGTGCCGGCGCCGCACGGCGACAGCGCGTCGGCGACTGAAGGGACAGACGAAGATCGGGCGCAACGCGTCCCACGACCAACCGAGCGGCGCGACGGCGGCGCTGAGCAGGAGCACCGCATGAGCGAGAACGAGCCGGAACTCAAGATCCTGATAGCGGATGACGACCTGGAGATCGCCGACCTGCTGCGGACGGCGCTTGAATCGGTGTACCGGATCGAGCTCGCCCACGACGGCGAGGACGCCCTGCGCATGGCCATCGCCGACCCGCCTGATCTGGTGATCCTCGACGTCATGATGCCGCAGATGAACGGTTGGGAGGTCTGCAAGGCGCTGCGCTCCCGCCCAGATCTTGAGCGGGTGGGCATCCTGATGCTCACGGCCATTGGCCCCAACCTCAACGAGATGACGGCACCGCTGTACGGGGCCGACGATCACCTCGACAAGCCGTTCGTGATCTCGGAGCTGCTCGACCGGGTCGACGCCCTGGCGAAGCGAGTGAAGGGGCGGGCCAAGGCGATTGGCAAGTGAATCGTACGGGTGCGACCGCGAGCCGGGGGTCGGTGTGGATCCTGGCTGCCACGCTGGCGTTTGGCGCTGTCGTGGTGGCGCTTTCAGGCTGCGCCGACTTTGCCAGGGACGACCAGGGCGACGCTGGCCCAGGCACCACGACCACGACAGACGGCCAAGACGACGGCGACGGCGACGGCGACGGCGACAACAACGACACCAGCGGCGCCTCCGACTCCACCAGCGGCCGTGGTCTACCCGACGGGCCCACGGTCGAGTTGGTCACCAACGAGGGCTACTTCGATCGCGCCCGCCTGCTGATGGGCACGGCGACCAGCCGCCTCGACGTGATCCAGTTCGAGACCAATCCGGGCTACGCCGTCGACCTGCTGGTCGCCGAGGTGGTCGCGGCGACGAAGCGCGGCGTCGCCGTACGCATGCTCCTTGACGATGAGATCGAGGACAACGACGTGCTGCGCAAGGAGCTGCTCGCGGCGGGTGTGAGCGTGGCGCTCGACAGCAGCAAGCGCCGCACCCACGCCAAGATCATCTACGCCGACGACGCCTTCCTGGTGGGTTCGACGAACTGGTCGGACGCGTCCATCCAGAAGAACAACGAGACCAACGTCCTGGTGCGCGACAAGAGCGCCCGCGAGGCGATGGGCAAGTGGATCGACGCGCTGTGGGCGGACAGCTCCAAGTCGATACCGACGAAGCTGTCGACGTCGAAGATCGCCGCGCTGTACACCGACGGCGGTTTCGAGGCAGCAGCCGGCAAGCTCATCGACAAAGCGACCAGCCACATCGAGGTGGTCACCTACGGCATCCACATCGATGACAACTACGACGACAGCCCGGTTCAGGCCCTGGTCGACAAGCTGGGCAAAGCGGTGGAGCGGGGCGTGGAGGTACGCTTTGTGGCCGACCGCACGACCAGTGATTGGGGTAAGATGACCTGGGAGTTCAGCCAGGCGTCCGCCAAGAAGATGACGCCGTTGGGCATCAAGGTGCGCTACGACCCCGCCAGCGTGGTCACCCACGCGAAGTTCCTCGTCGCCGACGATGGCGCGATCGTGGGTACGAACAATTGGGGTTTCGGCGGCTTTGAACTGTATCATGAGGCGGGTGTGCGCACCTACGAGGCGAACGTGATCGAAGGTCTGCTGACCTACTTCGAGGCCTTGTGGGACGCCTCGTCCCCTTGACTTGACGAGCCAGGGGCGTCATTGAGGGCGGCAGTACGTCGACGATCGAGACGCGACAGGAGTGCAGCATGTGGCCCAACCCAGCGACCTCGGTGACCGGCACGCTGGCGTCGGTGTGTATGCTGTCGGTCCTGATAGCTCCCAGCGCAGCAGGCGCAGACGAGGCGGCCTACGTGACGGTCGTCGACCTCAGCGCTGACGAGTCGGCGCCGCGCGAGATCGCCCATGACGTCATCCGGGCGGTCAAGCGAGCCGAGCAGGCGCGCTACCGCGACGCCAGCGAGAGCCTCAACATCGGCGGCGAAGACATCCACCTCAACAACGTCAAGAGCGGCGACACGGCGCTGCGGACGGGCCGCGAGAAGCTCGACGCCAAGAACTGGGAGGATGCGGCCGAGGACCTCGAGACCGCCGTGTCGAGCTACCTCAGCTCCTTCGCCGTGAAGGTCAATCAGGAGCAGATCACCGAGGCGATGGTCCTGCTCGGCGTCGCCTATCAGCTCGGTGGCGACAAGAAGGGAGCGGAGCGGGCGTACGTGCGCGCCACTGAATACCGGCCGCGCGATGAGCACGACCTGTCGTCCTTTCCCGGCGCAGTCGCCGACCTGTACGCGAAGGCGCGCGCGGGCGTGCTGGCACGTGAGCAGATCTCGTTCGAGGTTCGGACAACGCCGCCGCACGCCGAGGTCTGGGTCAACGGCCGCTACGCGGGCCTCTCGCCGACCTTCATCGCCGGCTACCCGGGGCCGCAGTACATCCACGTCGACAAGCATGGCTACGCCCGCCTCGGTCGGGTCGAGCACATGGACAAGAGCGGCGCTGTCATCGAGGTCAAGCTCGAGGCGGCGCGGCGCAAGCCTGCGTGGGAGAGCATCAAAGAGCGTCTCGCCGACGTCTTTCTTGGCGCCGTCGAGCCAAACGATCTCACAGAGTTGCAAGGACTGACGGCCGCCTCAGCCGCCGTGATCATGCTGGCCACAGGGACGCGCGAGAAGATGAAGGTTCATCTCGCGTTGGCGAACCTCAACGGCCGGCAGGTGGTCAACCGTGTCGAGCTCGAGTTGCCATGGATGCGACGCGACAAGGAGGCCATGGAGCGACTGGTCGCCAAGCTCTTCAAAGCACCCGAGGTGCCCCCGGAGTCACGAGGCCCCCGCGTGGTCTCCGACTCGGTCTTCCGAAAGTGGTGGTTTTGGGCGGTGATCGGCGGCGCGGTGGTCGGCTCGGTGACCGCGTGGTGGCTGCTCTCCGAGGAAGAGCCGGTGGGGCCCAAATACCCCGAGGGCACGGGCGGCCTCGTCATCAAGTTCTAAGCGAAGCCATCTCGTGGCCGGGCGATGTCGCGCGATGCCGGGCTATCTAGTGGCCAGCGCCCGCGGGGAGCTCGAGCAGCTCCGCGCCGCGCGTCATGACCGCCCGCGTGCTCATCTGCTCAAAGAAGGTCTGACGGGCGAACCAGCGGGGAAAGTCGGCGACGATGCGCATGGCGAGACGAGCTCGCGGCACCATCGTTCGACCGTCGTCGACGGCACGCACGAGGTCGTCGTAACGGGGCGCGGCCTTCAGCGTCGGGTCTCTGGGATCCCACCCTGCTTGCGAGAGTCGCTCGTCGAGCGATGGCCAGCGCAACGACACGGTCGGCGCCGGAACAGATCGCTCATACCAGATGTCCGCCTGCAAGACCGTGACGCCCGGCGCGACCTCGCGCGAGGCGTTCGCGATGACAAGGCGCTCGGAGCGCGTCGGCAAGGCGTCGATGAATGCAGCCACCCGGGGCAGCGGTCCGCTCAACTCAATGTCCATCTCGACGGTGGCGAAGAGCAACTCGGCGCTGGGTTGCCAGCGCTCGCCCGGCTGGAGCTCAGTGGCTTTGCCGGCCGGCGGGCCAGGCCGCTCACGATGCTGGCTGGAACGAAGGATTAGACCGTTGTCGATCGCGATCGTACGTAGGTTGGACTCCAGCCCCGCGATGCCGGCCGCGGCAGGAACACGACGGAAGAAGCCGCGTTTCTGAAGTGACGTGTTCATGCGACCCAACTCGGTGGCGGCGCGATCTTGGCGAATCACGACGCTGCGTAGGGCCTCGACCTCGGCGCGCACCGCAGCGACCAGGGCGGCGAGCGGAATCCGTTGTGCCAGCGGCACAACGGCCGGCGCACGGGCGGCCACCACCGCCGGTGCGCCGGTGGCGATCGCAGCAGCCGAGGGTGAAGCGGTGCCATCGGCGGGGGTAGCGCTGGGGGTGGCAGCGGGCAAACCCGGTGGGTGTGCCACAGGCCGGGCAGAATCTTCGGCACAGGCGGCGCACGCGGCGCCGGCAAGCGCTGCGACCAGCAGCACGCCCCACGGGCGCACGCGCGGCCGTTGCGGTGCCGTCGACCCCTGTCTCTGGCTTGCCATGTGCATCTCGCCCCTTCGCGCCGTCATCGTAGCGGCTGTCTGCTTGCGGCGCGCTTGCGCGCTTGCGCGCTTGCGCGCCGTGACGAGCGTGAGCGTACCGTCAACTCGCCTTCGCGTGCCAGCCGCGCCCGAACCGGTCGTCGGCATTTCCGCACAACAGAATGAAATTATAGGGCGTGCCGGCGCGCCCGCGCAGCGACGCGGCGTTGACGTGCAGGCTTCATGCCGCTAGTCTGCGCCCACCTTTGACGGGCAATCGTCTCGTGCGCGCTGCGAACGGGACCGGCGCCAAGGGCACATCAACTCCACGAACCCCAGGAGCTCGTTAGCATGGCCAGGACGCACGACGACATCGAGCGCTACATCGTGACCAGCGGTATCGACTACGAAGAAGCCGCGCCGGGCATGTGGCTTCTTCACCACTTGGAGTGGGGAGGCGCGCAGATCATCATTCAGCACACCGACCCGCTGCTGGTGTTTCGCTGCAAGCTCTTCGAGCTGCCCAAGCTGTCTACCGAGCGGGAGGCCGCCCTCTTCCGGCGGTTGCTACAGCTGAACGCCACCGATCTGGTTCAGGGCGCCTACGCGATCGAGGACCAGTCCGTGGTCGTGGTCGAGGTGCTGCAGTCGATCAGCCTCGACGAGAACGAATTCATGGCCGCCATCGACAGCGTCACGATGGCGATCGTCGAGCACCACGACGAGCTGATCAAGCTGTTGCCGAACGTCGCCTGAAGGTGACGCGGCCCGACCGCCACCGCGGCGCGTTCAGTTGCGGCGGTGGCTGACACGACCCAGACCAATGCCCGGCAAAGCACCGCGGCAGGAGAGAGACATGAGCATCTTCGATCGCATCGGCCTGCTGCTTCGCTCCAACATCAACTCCCTGATCTCGAAGTCCGAGGAACCAGAGAAGATCCTCAACC
>CALGHC010000735.1 GCA_937915965.1 uncultured Myxococcales bacterium | reverse complement strand
GACGTGCTTGAGGCCCATCCGGACGGCACCTTCACGCTGAAGGTGCCGCTCTCCGAGCAGCTCGCCAACCGCATCGTCGCCGAGGAATACAAGATCATGGCGGCGGTGATCCCCATTCACAAACAGCTCGCCTACGACCCGGATGCGCACACCGGCCAGATTGAGCTGACGACGACGCCGTTCTATCACCCCATCCTGCCGCTGATTCAGGACACCGACCTGATGGGTCCGGGACAGCCATTCGACCCGAAGCCGGCGCAGAAGTTCAGCTACCCCCAAGACGCGGCCGCACAGGTAGGGCGAGCGGTGGCCTATTTCGAGGGCGTCTTTGGCGCAAAACCACGCGGGATGTGGCCCGGCGAGGGCTCGGTCGCCGAGTCGGTCGTCGAGCACTTTGTCAAGCACGGCATCCAGTGGGTCGCGACCGACCAGCAGGTGATGGAGAAGTCCGGCGGCTGGACCTACGGCGCGCCCCAGCACCCGTGGAAGGTCGACATCGACACGCAAAAGGGTAGCGGCGGCGGCACGAGCGACGAGATGGCGGTCTTCTTCCGAAACACCAGCCAGTCGAACGACATGGGCTTCAAGTACCAGGGCATGACCGGTCCGGACGCCGCCAACGACCTGGTCACCAACGTCGCCGCGCAAGCGCCGCCATTTGGCGCCGACGATCGCGTCATCACGCTGGTCCTCGATGGCGAGAACGCTTGGGAGACCTTCAGCAAGGAGCACGACGGCAAGGGCTTCTTCCACGCCCTCTATGGCAAGCTGATGCAGCTGCACGCCGCCGGCGAGATCATCTCGGTCTCAGGCTCGGAGTACCTGCTGGGCAATCCCAAGCGGAACGTGCCGGCCCACCCCACCAAGGATCTGCCCGAGCTCGAGCCCCTCTACCCGGGCAGCTGGATCGGCGGCAACTTCAACATCTGGATCGGCGAGAGCGAAGAGAACGCCGCCTGGGCGTACCTTCTGCAGGCGCGCAGCGATCTGGCCAAGTCGGGCCTCAAGCAGCCCGACCCGTATCTGCCGCTACCGTCAACGCCAAACACGATTGAGTGGCACATCTGGCTGGCATTTGACGAGATGTACGGAGCCGAAGGATCGGATTGGTTCTGGTGGTATGGCGCCGACATGACCAGCCCGTCGAATGACGACACGCCCTTCGACCAGGCGTTCCGCACCCACCTCGCTGGGGTCTACCAGCACATGAACGCCGCGCTGAAGTTGCAGGGCAAGGCAGAGTTCGAGCTGCCGGAGTTCAAACCGATCATCCAGGCGAGCCCGCAGATGCCGCTGGGGCCGCTCGAGCCACCGCCTGTGCTCGACGGCAAGTTCGTGCCCAACGAGACCGAGTGGACGACCAAGGGCGGCTTCTTCTTCGACAGCGACACCGCTGGCGCAGAGGCGAGCCCGACGGATTGGATCTCGACGATCTACTACGGCGCCGGCACGAAGGGGCTGTACGTCGGGATTCAGCACAACTGGGATCTGTCGAACCCCGGCAAGACGAACGGCGCCTGGCTGGCTGTCTATCTGTCGCACAAGCACATCGTCGACGCCACGACCGGCGTTGTCCAAGAGCAGCCGGCGCTGACGACGACCCGCACGGGCGACGCGCTCGGCTTCAAGTCAAAGGGCGCGGCGCGCGAGCTGCTGATCAGCTTCAGCGGTGGGACCGCGTCGCCGGAGCTGCGCAAGTCGGATGGCAAGACGGCCTGGCCGCAGATCGCCAAGAGTGCATTCACAGGCACGGTCGCCGGCCCCCTGCCGGGCGGCAAGCTGCTCGAGATCGTCATTCCTTGGGCGGACCTCGGCATCGTCGAGGGCGACCCGATCGAGATGCGGCTGGTCTTTGGCAAGGGGGCAACGGCTGAGGATTCGGCGCCATCGCTGGAGGGCAAGCAGCTCGTCGAGGATCCGACCGCGGCTGTGTTCCTGACGTTCGAGTGCGACGCGACCGGCGATCAGGTCGCGATCGACACCTTTGGGGCGATCACGACGCCGCCACCGCCCAACGGCAACGGCGTCGTCTACATCACCGGCAACCACCCCAAGCTCGGCATGAAGGCGAAGTGGGTGCCGAACAAGGTCGCCCTGCGCGACGACGGCAAGGAGGGCGACGCCAAGGCCGGCGACGGCATCTGGACAGGCATCTTCGACTTCCAGCGGGGTTCGGAGCTGCGCTACAAATACACGATTGGATTGCCGAAGAACGAAGGACAGTGGGGAGGAACCGAGGAGTTTCCGCTGACCGAGCGTGGGCTGACGGTGAGCAAGGATCCGGCGGTCTCGAAGGTGACGATCGCCGATGTCTTCGCCGATCGGCCGCAGCCTACCGGAACGTTGGGGCCGAAGACCGTGATCGTCGAGGAGTAGCTGACGAAGAGCCAACGACAGAGCCAACGAAGTGGCTGGCACCTCGCAAAGCGACCGTCGCGCCGCTACTCGGCTGGCACCTCGACCTCGCGCTCGATCGTCACTGAATCGCTCGCCTCGACCGGCTTGCCGTTGACCGAGCCGATCTTGAACTGCACGCGCCGGTTCTCTTCGCGGCACGCCGCGATCTGCTTGCGGTTCTTGCGGGCGCTCTTGCTCAGTTCTTCGACCTGGGCACAGATCGGCGCGCTCTCGCCAAAGCCCTTCGCGACCAGACGGCCATCTGCGACCTGATGGTCGATGAGGTACGTACGCACAGAGTCGGCCCGCGCCTGCGAGAGCGCGAGGTTCTTCTCGTCTTTGCCGACATCGTCCGTGTGGCCCTCGATGATGATCGACGTGATCTCTGCGTGGCCGTTCAGCACCGCCGCCACCGTGTCGAGCAGCTGGAAGCTGACTGACTTGATGTCGGCCTTGCCCGTCTCGAAGTAGACCTTCTCGAGGATCTTGATCTCTGACTTGGTGATGATCACGGTGGCCTTGGCGTCGGGGCAGCCGTCGTCGTCCTTGATGCCGTTGAAGGTCTCGGCCTCGTCGGGGCACTGGTCGACCTTGTCGGCGATGCCGTCGTGGTCACGGTCTCGGACCGGGCAGCCCTGCTCGGCGGGTGTACCGGCCTCGGTCGGGCACTTGTCGGCCTCGTCGGCGATGCCGTCACCGTCGTTGTCGGGGTCGGGGCAGCCGTCGTCGTCCTCGAAGCCGTCCTTGTCTTCGGCCTTGTCGGGGCACTTGTCGCCGTCATCGGCGATACCGTCGCGGTCGTTGTCCGAGTCTGGGCAGCCGTTGTCGTCTTCGAAGCCGTCGCGATCCTCGGCGTCTTCAGGGCACTGGTCGATCTTGTCCTCGACGCCGTCGCCGTCGTTGTCGGGGTCTGGGCAGCCGTCGTCGTCCTCGAATCCGTCCTTGTCTTCGGCCGCCTTCGGGCAGCGGTCCTGCAGATCGTTGATGCCGTCGCCGTCTGTGTCCTCCGGCGGCATCCCCAGCGTGATCGAAACGCCCAGCAGCACTTCGAAGTTGTGCGAGGTCGTCGAGTCGACGCCGGCCAGGTTGATGTAGCGTGCATCGCCCCGCAGCGCGACCGCTCGCGAGACGTCGTACTTGGCGCCAACGCCGAGGTGCAGCGCTGCGTCGTTGTCGCTCACCACACCGGGCTGGTCGTCGACCAGCATCTCGCCGCCGTAGCCAGCGAGCACGAAGGGACGCAGGTTGCCCTCGAGGAGGTGGTACAGGGCGCTGCCCCGCCAGCCGAATACTCCGGCTGCGTTTCCGGTGTTGCGGAAGCTCGACAGCGCGTAGGCGACCTCGGCCTCCAGGCCGATGCGGTCCGTGATGTTGAGGCCCAGCCGTCCGCCGAGAACAACGGCGTCGTCGGGGATCGACTGGCGATCCTCAGAGTTGCCCAGCTCGTTGTCCTCGCTGAGGAAGAGCCAGCCGCCAAACGCGCCTACCTCGCCAGTCATGGCCCGGCTGTCGTCGGCTCGCGCGAGCCGTGGCGTGGTCAGAACCGTCGCAAAGACGGCCAGGGCGGTGGCGGTGGTGACGGCCGCAAGGGCCAGGCGCCGCGACGTGCCTGTGATGCTGGTCATGTTCTGCTCCGAAGATGTGGGCAAGACGGGGTGCGCCCGCCCGTTTTCGCGGTGGCCAGCGCAAGAAGCGCGGCCGGCTGGATCGGCGCGAGTGTCCCAATTCCTTCACAGAATGCAAGATTACGGAGAACAAGGACCCTAGAGTCCCAGCTGACGTGCCGCGAGGTCCGCGAGCACCTCGGTTGAGCCGCCGCCGATCGAGAGGACCTTGGTCTCGCGGAAGATGCGCTCGACCCGTGTGCCGCGCATGTAGCCCATGCCGCCCAAGATCTGCACCGCCTCGCTGGCGCAGAAATCCAGGCACGCCGTGGCCGCGTTCTTGACCATGCAGACGTCGGCGATGGGTGTCTCGCCGGCGTCGATCTCGTCGACGAGGCGCTCAAGCCAGGCGCGCACGCTGCGGATCCGCGAGGCCATCTCGACGAGCTTGTGGCGGATGACCTGACGGTGGATCAGCGGCCGGCCAAATGTCTGTCGATCGCGCGCCCACTCGACCGCGTCCTGCCAACAGACCTCGGCGAAGGCGATCGCCAGCATCGCCAACGACAGTCGCTCGCCGCTGAAGTTCTCCATCAGGCCGAGGAAGCCGCCATTCTCCACCCCGACGATCAGGTCGGCCGATACCCGCACGCCGTCAAAGCGCAGATGCGCGGTGTCCGAGCACCACCAGCCCATCTTGTCGAGGGGGCTGCGGCTAAGCCCGGGGCTGTCGCCAGGCACGGCGAGGAGAGAGATACCGGCCATGCCCGCCTCGCCCGTGCGCACGGCGACCGTCAGCCAATCCGCCCGCATCCCCGAGGTGATGAAGGTCTTCTCGCCGTCCACGATGTAGCTGTCACCGTCTCGGCGCGCGCTCGTTCGCAGGCTCGCGACGTCCGAGCCCCCGCCCGGCTCGGTGACAGCAAGGGCCGCGATGGCCTCGCCGGCGAGGACGGGACGGACGACGCGCTCGTCGAGCGTCTCGCTCTCCGCGGCGACCAGGGGAGGCAACGCGATGCTGTGACTCATCAGACCGGCGCACAGTCCGCCCGACCCCGCCCGGGCGAGCTCCTCGGTGACGATCATCGCCATGCGACCATCGCCTTCGACGCCGCCGACGCGCTCGGGAAAACCGACACCGAGCAGGCCGATGGCGGCGGCCTGACCATACAGCTCGACCGGAAAGGCGCCGGCCTCGTCCCAAGCGGTCACAAATGGGGAGACCTCGCGCTCGACGAAGCGGCGCACCGTCGCGCGGAACGCCGCGTGGGTCTCGGACTCGTGGCGGGGCATGGCTCCTCCGTGGTCTGTCTGGTCTGGTCTGGTCTGTCTGGTCCGGTCTGTTTGGTCCGGTCTGTTTGGTCCGGTCTGTCTGGTCCGGTGTGGCGGCGCGGCGCGGCGCGCACCCGGTCAAGGTGCGGTCTTGGCGGTCGTCGTTGTCGTCGGGGCCGGCAGGGCTGTCGGCTGCGCTGTGGGTGCACCGGCGGGCGTCGTCTCGGGCGGCGGCTCGAGGATGCCGCTGAGATACAGGTGCCAACCCGGCCGCTCGGCCCGCAAGATCAGGGGCAGATCGCCGTGGTCTGCGATCACAAAGCGGGTCGCGCCGTCGGCGCTGGTGGCGACGCGACCGCGGATGTGGCTCGGCCGGGCCACGTCGCCGACATGGGCGATCCGCACACGGTGCAGCGCGCTGCCCGCCGCGGTCAGCTGGATCGCCCCGGAGCCATCGCGGTCGTCCAGGTCCACCGGCGTACTCGCCCGCAGCGCGGCGAGGATCGACCGGGCCAACAGGAACGCGGTCGTGTCTTCGAGGCGGGCGTCTGCCCCGTCACCGTCGGTACCACCACATGCCGATGCATGATCGAGCGCTGCTGCCGCCAGCGTCAGCCGACGTCCGCTGGCCGGGCCGTTGCGGAAGACCAAGACGAGCTCCGGATCGACGGCCGCTATCTCGACGACGACCTGACCGAGGGGCCGGGCACCGACAAAGAGACCCGTCTCCTCGTCGCGCCCGTCGAAGTGAAGGCTCGTCCAGGCGAGCACCGTGCCGGGGCGCAGCCACACGGGTCGCGCCCTTGGCGCCGGCATCGGCGCGGCCACACCCGGCCGTTGGACGACGGCTCCGCGACCAACGGCTCCGCGACCAGCCGCTCCGAGGTCGACACCGCCAAGCTCGACACCGCCGAGGTCGACGCCGCCGAGATCGACGACCTCGAAGTGCAACCCCGCGGCGTCCTCGCTGGCGACGAGCGCGCTCTCACCCGTCGCCACGACCCCGCGGATGGTGCGTCCCGGCGGCACATCGCCGCGCCGAACAGGGGCGCCGTCGGCGCCGCGCAGTACCAACCAGGTGTCCCGGTTCCAGAAGATGGCCTGTCCAGCCGAGCTCGCTGTCCCCTCGGCGCGTCCCCGTCCGGGCCACTCGCGCAGCCACTTCACGCGGCGGTCAGTGGCGGCGAAGCTGCCGACGAATGCGGCGCCATCCGCCAGGCGGCCGGCGACCAACGCTGTGCCACCGCCCAGGCGTCGTTCGGGCAGCATGGTGGCGAAGTCGACCCACAACACTGCGCCGTCACGCCCCCGCCACGCGACCACCGCACCGACGGCGGGGCGGCCGACCAGGGCGCCGTCGACCGTGTCGATATGGGTCGCCCAGCCGCCGTGGGCTGCGATCCAGGCCGGCTCGATCGTCTCGATCGTCGGACGCGGCGTCGGCCGCTGTGGCGAGATGGCGAAAGAGACGAGGCGGTAGCGCAGCGCCTTTGCGCCCTCGAGGTCACCCTCTTCGAGCACCACCGCGAGCGGACCGTCGTCGTTGGCCGCGATCGCCACCAGGCGCGCGCCGTCGCTGGCCCAGCGCCGGTCGACCCGGCCGTCTGCCGCGGCCAGAAGGGCGACCCACTGAGCTCCGATCTCGACGACCACGTGGTCGCCGCTGGCCAGAATGTGGCCGACGCGCGCGCCGCTCAGCCAGCGCCAGACGCGCTCGCCGCTGCGCGCGTCGATGCCGATCAGCCCCTCTCGCGATGGGCACACCACGCGGCCGGCGAGCGCGATGATGCGGGCGCCTTCGCGGCACTCTTGGAAGCGATCCCAGAGGATCCGACCGGTCGCGTCGGCGGCGACCATGCGCCAGCGGCCAGGCCGAACCTGGACCGCGGCGACGAGCGCGCCTTCGGTCTGCAGCAAGACCGGCGGTGGCGCCTTCGCCGAGCCGCCTTCCGTGGCGATCGTCACGCCGGCGAGCGGTGGACCGCCCGCGCAGCCAGTGCCCAGCCAGGCCCCGGCGCAGGTGGCGAGGCAGGCTATCCAGCGAGCGACCCAGCGCGCAGCAGTACGAGTGACCGGTGCAGGCGCCGCCGG
>CALGHC010000734.1 GCA_937915965.1 uncultured Myxococcales bacterium | reverse complement strand
CACCGCCCGGGGGCTTTTTCTGGACCCCCCCCCAGCACCCCCCTTCTTCACTTTCACTGCAGTCGGGGCCGGGAGCCCCCGCGGCCCCCCTCCGGCTGCGGCTGACGGTGCCCTCGAGCGCCCGCCGACATCGGCACCCGAACGCCAATGATGCGGCGTCTGGTCCCCGCCGGGCGCGCGTCTCCGCGGCTGCGCCCGCTCGCCTTGGCCGTGTGTGCTGCGCTGGTGCTTGCCAGCGCGGCGGCGTCGGCGCTGCAATGTCCGCGCGGCAGCCGGCCACGACGTGTTCGCGATGGGCGGCAGTCGATGCGGGCCTGCGTCCGACGCAAGGGTGGCCAGCGCCACGGGCCGTTTGTTCGGTTCCATCGGGGCGGTCGCAAGCAGGAGGCCGGCGAGTATCGCGACGGTCGACGCCACGGCCCCTATCGCAGCTGGCATCGCCGCGGCGCGCTCATCGAGACCGGGAGTTACCTAGCCGGCAAGCGCAACGGCGAGGTTAAGCGGTGGTACCGCAGCGGCAAGCCGCGCTCGATCGAACAGTGGCGCAACGGCGAGCGCGACGGCGCATTCCAGGCCTGGTTTCGGAACAGCAGTGACCGCGGCGACTACGCGCTCGGCAAGAAACACGGCCGCTGGGTCACCGACGTGTACACCGGCGAGCGCAAACACACGACGTGGCATGACGGGCACAAACAGGGCCTCTACGAAGCCTTTGGCCGGAATGGTCAACGCCTCGAGCAGGGCCGATTCGAGGGCAACGAGCGCGTCGGCGTGTGGCAAGGTTGGTGGGCTGATGCCTCGCAGCGACACCGCAGCACCTACGTGGATGGGAAGCGGCACGGCGTCTCCCAGCGCTGGCATCCCTCCGGCGCCTTGGCCGAGAAGCTGTCATGGTCCCAAGGGTTGCGTGAAGGCCGAGGTCAGCGCTGGAGTCCGAAGGGCACGCTGCTTCTGGACGGCACCTGGCACCTCGGGCGTCGCCATGGGGCGTTCCGCACGTTCTATCTCGACGGTAGTCCAGAGAGCGTCTCGCGCTGGGTCGACGACAAGCTCACGGGACGTCAAGACCGCTATTGGCCCGGAAAAGCGGCCTTGATGCTGACCGCGCACTGGCGCACCGGCCAGCTTGACGGGCCTTGGGCACGCTATCGCAAAGACGGAACGCTGGAGATCCGAGGCACGTTTCGCAACGGCGAACGTGTCGGGCCATGGCGGACGATCGACGCCAAAGACGCCAAAGACGCCGCGTCAAAGCCCACCAACGGCGCCGCGAGCGTGCCCGACGCTGTGGACCGAATCGGCGCCAAAAAGTAGGCCGGCCGCCTTCCCCAACGGGGAGAGCGGCCGGCCCAAGACGAGGCTCGCAGGGTGGAGCGGCTACTTTGCCGCCGCTTCCGCCGCCGCACAGACGCCGTCCGTGATCAGCTGCGTGACGACGTAGGGGTCCATGTTGGCGTTGGGACGGCGGTCTTCGATGTACCCCTTGCCATCTCGCGCGACCTGCCACGGCACACGAATCGACGCGCCGCGATCGGAGACGCCGACCTTGAAGTCGCGGTACGAGCAGGTCTCGTGCTCGCCCGTGAGGCGCTCGTCGATGTCGGCGCCGTAATTTGCGATGTGCAGGTCGTGGCGGGCCTCGAGCGAGTTGGCCGCGGCCATGCACGCGTCGATGGACTCACGCATCGTCGCCGTCGAGAAGTTGGTGTGGGCGCCGGCGCCGTTCCAGTCGCCCTTGACCGGCTTGGGGTGGAGCGTCGCGCTGACGCCGAAGTCCTCAGCGATGCGATACAACAGCCAGCGGGCGATCCAGAGCTGGTCGGAGCACTCGACCGGGCCGACCGGGCCGACCTGAAACTCCCACTGCGCCGGCATCACCTCCGCGTTGATGCCGGAGATCGCGAGCCCCGCGTCGAGGCACGCCTCGAGGTGAGCCTCGACGATGTCGCGGCCGTAGACCTCGTCTGCGCCGACGCCGCAGTAGTAGCCACCCTGCGGCGCCGGGAAGCCGTTGTCGGGCCAACCAAGAGGCTTGATACCTTCAAAGAAGGTGTACTCCTGCTCGATTCCGTACCACATCTCGTGCGCTGCGTACTTCTCGGCGGTCTGCACGCAAAGGGCCCGCTTGTTGGTCTCGTGCGGCGTGCCGTCCGTGTTCATCACCTCGCACATCACGAGCTTGTCGTGGCCGCCGCGGATGGGATCTGGGCACGTGTAGACGGGTTTCAGCACGAGGTCCGAAGCGTGGCCGACGGCCTGGTTCGTGCTCGATCCATCAAAACCCCACTCAGGCGGCGCTTCACCCGTCGGGATGATTTTGGTCTTGCCGCGGAGATGCGAAGTTGGCTTTTTGCCGTCGATCCAAATGTATTGGGCCTTGTAGACGCTCATATTGTCCCTCGTTGCGCCAGGCGTTGGCCGTGGCGGCGGTCGCAGCTCATCCAGGATGGCTTGAGCGGCCACAGTATAGCGCGGGGTTGTTTCCGATTCGTTTCGATTGCGCAGATATTATCGCCGTCGAATCCCGCTCACGCCAGCCGCGGCCTTGGTCATCGTTTCGTCCACCACGAAAAAATCAGCGACCGAACAGCAG
>CALGHC010000733.1 GCA_937915965.1 uncultured Myxococcales bacterium | reverse complement strand
GTGCATGGGTTGTTGTCGTCGCAGACGAGCGGCGCACCCTGGACGCAGACGCCCGCCGCGCAGACGTCCGTGGTGCACAAGCTCCCATCGGCGTCGCAGGCGGCCCCACCGGCCCCATCGGCCCCATCGGCCGGGGCGGAGTAGCTGCAGCCACTGGCAGGGAGGCAGGAATCCGCCGTGCAGACGTTGCCATCGTCGCAGATCGTCGCCGCGCCGCTCAGGCACACGCCATCACCGCAAGTGTTGCCCCAGGTGCAAGCGTCGCCGTCATCGCAGGGTGCCTCGCCCGGCGCATGCACGCACCCGGACTCGGCTGCGCAACTATCAACCGTACACCCGTTCCCATCGTCGCAGTCGACCGCGTCGCCACCACTGCAGACCGCGTCGCCGCAGCCTTCGCCCGCGGTGCACGCGTCTCCATCGCTGCAGGTCGCCGCCGTCGACAGGGTCACGCAGCCGATCCCGGCCTCGCAGCCGTCCTCGGTACAGACGTTCGCGTCGTCGCAGTCCACGGCCAACCCGCCGGCGCAGGCGCCACCCGCGCAGGCCTCGTCGCTCGTGCACGCGTCGCCGTCATCGCAGCCGCCGCCCTCGTTCACGACCGTCGCCACGCACTCGCCGCTCGCCGCCACGCACGCCCACGTCGCACAGGCGTCGCCTTGCTTGCAGACCACAGCGCTGGCCGGATTCCACTTGCAAGCTGGCTGCTTGCCACCCTCGTCGCAGTACCAGATGCCGTTGCACAGGTCGCCGTCGTCGACGCCAGCGCAGTCCGCGTCCGCCTGGCACGGGCAGATCACCGTCGGCCCCGCCACACAGCCGCCTTCGCCGTCGCAGGCGTCATTCGCTGTGCACGGCTCGCCGTCGTCGCAGGACTTGTCGGCGCCGATGTCGACCATCGCACACGTCCCCTCCTTGGGCAGGCACACGTTGACCCGGCATGCGCTGTCGTCGACGCTCGGGCAGGTGATGGACGTCGCCGCGTTGACCTCGCAGGTCCCCGCCGCCTGGTTGCAGAACATCGTGCCGTTGCACAGGTCGCCGTCGTCCTTGCCAGCGCAGTCACCGTCCTCGGTGCAGGTGCAGGTGTTGGCCAGGCCGACGTTGCCGCAGTCGCCCGCGCCATCGCAGACTTCGCCGGTGGTACACGGGCTGCCGTCGTCGCAGGTGGTGAGCTTGGGCGCCATCGCGGTCACGCATTCGCCCGTCTTCGCGTCGCAGGTCGCGAAGGCACAGTCGGTATCGTCGACGCTCGGGCAGCTGACCACCGTCGCCGGGTTCGGCTGACACTCGCCGGTCAGCTGGTTGCAAAAGAGCGTGCCATTGCAGAGGTCGCCGTCACCCTTGGCGACGCAGTCGGCGTCGGCCGCGCAGGGGCAGGTGCTGGTGCCGGGCTGACATGCGCCGTCGTCGCAGTGGTCATCGACGGTACAGACGTTGCCATCGTTGCAGGCCGCGCCGCTGGTGAGGGCCGTCATCGCGCAGGTGGCGGTGCCTGGCTGGCAGAGGTTCTTGACGCATGCCGAGTTCTTGCCAGACGGGCACTTGATGACCGTGGCCGGGTTCGTCTGGCAGGTCCACTTGCTATCGACCGGTTTCTCGCAGAAGGGCGTGCCGTTGCAGAGATCGCCGTCGTCCTCGCAGTCGGCGCTGCTGGCGCACTCGCAGGTAAACTCGGGCTGGCACGCGCCGGCAGCGTCGCATGCGTACTGGTAGCAGGAATCCGGCTTCTTGCAGGGCGTGTCGGCAGGAACCAGCGACTTCTGGCAGCCACCGGTCTTCGGGTTGCAAGCGACGGTCGTGCAGGGGTCGTCGTCCTGCGTGCAGGTGACGACCGAGGCCAGGTTGACGACGCAGGTGTGGTCACTCAGGTCACACATCAAGGTGCCGTTGCAGGGGTCACCGTCCTCAAGCTTGGCGCAATCGGAGTTCCCATTTGGGCATTGGCAGACCTGTGCCCCGTCCGTGCAGGCTCCCTGCTGACAGGTCTCTCCGCTCGTGCAGGGGTCAGCGTCGTCGCACGCGGTGCCGTCCTTCTTCGCCGAGCTGCCCTCGAGGAGGCACTCGGTGTCGACGCACAGCGCCCCCGCGCCGGTGACCTCGCTGCAGGTCGCCGTCCCATCCGAGCTACACAGGCGCACGCCCTTGCAGCGCTCGGCGAGCTGGCCGTCGGCGTCGGTCTTGTCGACGTCGCATGCGGTGGTGAGCTTGGCCTCGATGGCGTGACCCGTGCACGGGCAGGTCGGCGCGTCGTCGAGCGGCACATCGCGCACGCAGAACGCGCCGACCTCGCCGTCGACGGTGCTGGTGGTCTGGCAAGCATAGCCGTCGGGGCAGCTCGTGCCGGCACAGGGCCCGGCGCAGAAACGCTCGCCGTGGTCGTAGGCGAGGCAGCCGGTGCCGCCGAGGCCCGGGATGGCGCAGTCGCCGTCGGTCGTGCACGGGTCGCAGAGCAGGCCGTGTTCGGGGATACAAACCGAGATCGCGTCGCCACCACCGGGCGAGGGCGCGGGCGCGCAGGCGAAGCCGTCGGGACACTGGTCGACGCAAGGGCGGGCGCACTGGCGGCCAGCGGGTGTCGGGATGCACAGGCCGAGGTCGCAAGCGGCGTTGCTGGTGCAGGGGCAGCCGGCCGCGCCGGGGCATTCGAGGGCGGTGTCTGAGCTGGTCTCGGCCGACGTGTCGACGGGCGAGGTCGTCTCGCTGCTGTCGAGGGCGGCGTCGGAGACGGCGCTGGCGTCGGCGCCGCCGGTGGTCTGATCGTCGCTGCACGCCGCCAAGCTCGCCAGACATGCGAAGACCGAGGCGGCGGCGGTGAAGCGAGCGGGAGCGTGGCGGAACGACATCGGCGACCTCCCCAGGGGTGGGCGCCAGGGTAGCCGGTACGCGCGGCGTCTGTCATCAGCGAGCCCGGCAGGGGGGCGCGGTTCACAATTCCGGGTCTGCAGCCGCGCCCGTGATCGGCAGCCGTTCGCGTCTCTCTTCTTGGGGGTCGGG
>CALGHC010000732.1 GCA_937915965.1 uncultured Myxococcales bacterium | reverse complement strand
GCACCCGACTGTGCTGCACCCGCTACGGCAACGTGATGGCGTCGCGTGGTTCGGTCATCCCCCTCTTCATCAAGCAGATCGTCGCCGGCGGGCCGCTGACCCTCACCGATCCGAACATGACCCGCTTCTTGATGTCGCTCGACGACGCCGTCGACCTGGTGATCTACGCCTTCGAGCACGGCCAGCAGGGCGACACCTTTGTGCAGAAGGCGCCGGCCTCGACGATCCGCGACCTCGCCCAGGCCTTGCTTGAGCTCTTCCAGGCCGACAACCCGATCCAGGTCATCGGCACCCGCCACGGCGAGAAGCTCTTCGAGACGCTGCTCAACCGCGAGGAGATGGCCCACGCCGATGACCTCGGCGGCTACTACCGCATCCCGGCCGACAACCGCGATCTCAACTACAACAAGTACTTTGTGGACGGCGAACAGCGGCTATCCGTGGCCGAGGACTACAACTCGCACAACACCGAGCGCCTCGACGTCGCCGGCGTCAAGGCGAAGCTGATGGGCTTGGACTACGTCCGCCGCGCGATCGCGGGCGACGTGACGGCGGCCGACGGCGAGTCCGGCTGAACGCGGCCGGCCCCGGCGTCGATGGAGAGCAACGTGAAGACCGTCTTGATCACCGGCGCCGCCGGATTCGTCGGCCGCAACCTGGCCGTCGCCCTTGGCCGGCGCGAAGGGCTCGAGATCCTACGCTTCGACGTGGGCACCGATCCAGGCGTGCTCGATGACGGCGCCGCCCGCGCCGACGTCGTCTTTCACCTCGCGGGTGTCAATCGGCCCAAAGACGACGCCGAGTTCGTCGCCGGCAACGTCGACCTGACCGCCGACCTGATCGGCCGGATCGAGGCCGCAGCGCGCAAGCCGGTCTTTGTGCTGTCGTCGAGCATCCAGGCCGACCGCGACAACCCCTACGGGCGCAGCAAGCTCGGCGCTGAACAGGCGGTGATCGCATGGCACGAGCGCAGCGGCGCGCCGGTCTGCGTCTATCGGCTGGCCAACCTCTTCGGCAAGTGGTCCCGGCCGAACTACAACACCGTCGTCGCGACCTTCTGCCACAACATCGCTCACGGCCTGGAGATCACGGTCTCGAATCCCGACCACGAGCTTGAACTCTGCTACATCGACGACCTCGTCGCCGCCCTTGTCGCGCATCTCGACGCGCCGCCGCAGCCAGCTCGCATCCGCTGGACGGTCGCGCGCACTTTCCGGGTGACCCTCGCCGACCTCGCCGCGCGGATCCGCGCGTTCGCGGCGCTGAGGCACACCCTCGTCGTGCCGGACCTGGCCGACGGGCTGAACCGATGCCTGCATGCGACCTACTTGTCGTTCCTGCCCCAAGACCAGTTCGCCACCCCCGTCGCCCTGCGCACCGACCCGCGCGGCTGGCTGTTTGAGCTGATCAAGTCCCCGCATTTCGGCCAGATCTTTGTATCGACCACACACCCCGGCATCACCCGCGGCAACCACTACCACGACACCAAGATCGAGAAGTTCTGCTTGATCCAGGGCCGCGCGGCGATCCGCTTTCGCCACATCGACTCGGCCGAGGTCCTCACCTACGAGGTCGACGACACCGACATCCAGGTCGTCGACGTCCCGCCCGGCTACACCCACCACATCGAGAACATCGGCGACGTCGAGATGGTCGTGCTCTTCTGGGCCAACGAGACCTTCGACCCCGATCGGGCCGACACCACCTTTCTGGAGGTGCAGCGATGAGCACAACGACGGCAACGACCACCAGCGGCGGCTCACCCAGCGAGCGAATCAAGGTGCTGACCGTGGTCGGGACCCGGCCCGAGATCATCCGCCTCGCCCGCGTGCTCTCGGCGCTGGATCGGCACACCGACCACGTGCTCGTCCACACCGGCCAGAACTACGACTACGAGCTCAACGCGGTCTTCTTCGAGGACCTCGAGCTGCGCAAGCCCGACCACTTCCTCGAGGCGGCAGGGAGCAACGCGGCCCAGACGATTGGCCAGATCATCATCGCCTTCGACGCCGTCCTCGACCAGGAGAAGCCCGACGCGGTGCTGGTGCTGGGCGACACCAACAGCTGCCTCGCGGCGATCCCGGCCAAACGCCGACGCATCCCGATCTTCCACATGGAGGCCGGCAACCGCTGCTTTGACCAGCGCGTGCCCGAAGAGAGATCAACCGCAAGATCGTCGACCACATCAGCGACATCAACCTGACCTACAGCGACATCGCCCGCGAGTACCTCCTGCGCGAGGGCTTGCCGCCCGACCGGGTGATCAAGACCGGCAGCCCGATGTTCGAGGTGCTCACGCATTATGCGCCCAAGATCGACGCCTCGGACGTGGTCGAGCGCCTCGGTCTGCAGCAGCACGGCTACTTCGTCGTCAGCGCCCACCGTGAGGAGAACATCGACTCGCCCGCGCAGTTCGAGGGCCTGGTGACTGTGCTCAATCGCCTCGCCGCGACCTACCAGCAGCCGATCATCGTCTCGACCCACCCGCGCACCCGCAAGCGCATCGAAGCGAGCGGCGTCTCGTTCGACGACCACGTTCGGCTGCTCAAGCCCCTGGGTTTTTGCGACTACGTGCAGCTGCAAAGACAGGCGCGGGTGGTCCTCTCGGACAGCGGCACCATCACCGAGGAGTCGTCGATCCTCGACTTCCCAGCGCTCAACATCCGGCAGGCGCACGAACGCCCCGAGGGCATGGAGGAGGCCGCGGTGATGATGGTCGGTCTCGACCTGCGCCGTGTCCTGCAGGGCCTCGCCGTGCTCGAAGCGCAGCCGCGTGGCGGGCCGCGGCTGATGCGGCCGGTCGCCGATTACTCGATGCCCAACGTGTCGGAGAAGGTGGTCCGCCTGATCGTCAGCTACACGGACTACGTCAAACGCGTGGTCTGGGCCGAGTAGGCCGCCTGTTGACGCTCGGTGGTGTTGCAACGGCACGGGAGAAGAACTGTTTGCGGATCCTGATCGTCACCAACCACTTCTTGCCTGAGAACTTCCGTGTCAACGACCTGGCGTTCGGGATGCGGGACCGCGGGCATGCGGTCACGGTCTTGACCGGGCTGCCGGACTATCCGGACGGCGAGGTCTATGCGGGCTACGGCTTCATCAAGCGACGCGACGAGGTCGTCGACGGCGTGCGTATCGTGCGCTTTCCGCGGCTGCCGCGCGGCGATGGCCGGACGTGGCGCCTCGCGGCCAACTACCTCTCCGGGGTGCTGGGCGCTTCGCTGGTCGCGCCCCTGCTGAGCCGCGACGGCTACGACGTCGTCTTCGTCTTCGAGACCTCGCCGGTGACGATCGGCGTGCCCGCGGTGCTGCTGCGTGCCTTGGTCGGCGTCCCGGTGATCTTCTGGGTGCTCGACCTGTGGCCCGAGAGCCTGTCGGCGACCGGCGCGGTGCGCTCCAAGCTGGCGTTGGCGGCGGCCCGCAAGGGCGTACGCTTTCTCTATCGGCGCTGTGATCGATTGCTGGTGTCGTCGCGCGGCTTCGTGAAGAGCATCCGCGCGACGGGCGGCTTCGCGGGCGAGATCGACTACTTCCCCAACTGGGTCGAGCCCGAGTACCTCGCCGCGCCGGCCACCGCGACCGAGCCGCCGGGGTTGCCGGGGCTGCCGGACCTGCCGGGCCTGCCGGACCTGCCGGGGCTGCAGGGGCTGCCAGACGGCTTTCGGATCGTCTTCGCCGGCAACATCGGCGCCGCCCAGGACTTCGACACCCTGATCGCCGCCGCCGAGCGC
>CALGHC010000731.1 GCA_937915965.1 uncultured Myxococcales bacterium | reverse complement strand
GAGAAGGCACGCGCTCGCGGGCTCGAGGTGACCGAGGCATCGGCCACGCAGCTGCCGTTTGCCGACAACAGCTTCGATCTTTGCTATTCGTTCAAGGTGCTCTCCCATGTGCCGGAGCTGGGCCTCGCTCTCAGCGAGATGGCGCGCGTCACCCGGCCCGGCGGTCGCGTATTCGCCGAGCTGTACAACCGGCATTCGCTGCGCTACCTCGCGCGGCTCGTGCGGGGGGGCGACCAGATCGCTGAGGGCATTGACGACAATCAGGTCTTTTTTCGCTTCTACCGCCCTGCCGAGGTCACCGCGTGCCTCCCCGCGGAGCTCGAGCTGGTTGGTATGCACGGCGTACGCATTGTCACTGCGCTGCCTGGCGTGGTCGGCTGGCCCGTCGTCGGCCGCGCCGTGCGCTGGGTCGAGGCGTCGCTGCGCTCGTCGGCCGCTGCGCGTTGGGGCGGCTTCCTCGTGTTCGAATGCGTCAAGCGGTGACGGGCGGTGTCGATGCATCTGCGCGTCCAGATTCCGGCGTACAACGAGGCCGCGACCCTCGCCGCCGTCACCCGCGAGGTGACAGCCGCGGCGCGCGAGCTGCTGGCCCCTTCCGATCGGCTGACGGTCCTTGTGGTCGACGACGGCTCGACCGATTCGACGCAGGCCATCTGTGCGCAGTTGCTGACGACTCAAGCCGAGCTGGCGGTCCTGCGCAATCCCAGCCGCATCGGTCTGGGCGCGAGCTTCCGCATCGGCGTCAACGACGCGCTTCGCAGTGACGTGGACGTGCTCGCGCACTTCGACGCTGACGGTCAGTTCGACGCCGCCGAGCTTGGAGCCATCGTTCGTCCGGTGCGCGATGCACGCTTCGACCTCGTGATTGGCACGCGCTTCCTCGACCCCCTGCGTCGGCCCGAGATGCCCCTGGTGCGCCGCTGGGGCAACGCCGGTGTCGCCTGGGTCGTCTCGTCCCTCGCCGGTCGGCGGTTCACCGATGTGTCCTGCGGATTTCGGGCCTTCTCGCGCCGCGCGTTGACGACCTTGAACCTGCGTGGCGACTTCACCTATACGCACGAGTCGATCCTGCAGGCGTGCTTTGCCGGTCTCGCCATCGACGAGGTCGCTGTCACCGCCGGCCGTCGCCGATTTGGCGACTCCCGGCTGGCCAGCAGCAGCCTGGTCTACGGCTTGCGCGCGGGTCGCATCATCGCGAGGACCGCCTACAGCCGGCCACGTCACGGTGGCCGCTCGTGAGCGCGGGCTGGCACGGACGTCGGGTACTGATCGCGACGTCGTCGTATCCGTTTCACCGCGCCGATTTTCGCGCACGCTTCGTCCATGACATGGCCGTCGGCCTCGTCGACTCCGGCGCCGACGTGCGGGTGGTGACGCCCTCCACCGCTGCCGCCGGCGTGCCGGCGCGCGAGCGGTGGCAGGGGGTCGATATCCATCGCCACGCCTACCCGGGGGTCGCCTGGCCGGCGACCCGCCTGACCGGCGGCGACGGCATGTGGCAGCGGCTGCGGGCGCGGCCAGCGCGCGCGATAGTGGCGCCGGGGCTGATCGCTGCGATGGCCAGCGCCTTGCGCAGCGCACTGCGCGAGCGATCCGCCGATGTCGTCATCGGCCACTGGCTCTTGCCGACCGCTGTGGCGCTCCGCACAGCGCTGCTAGCCAGCGGTGGTCCGAAGCCCAGGGCTCTCTATGTGGGCCACGGATCCGACGTGCATTTGCTGCGGCGACTGCCCGGGGCCCGCGTCCTGCTGCGCGCGCTCGAAGCGACCGGCACCGTCTGCTCGACGAGCCCCTATCTCACCGATCAGCTGCGGCTCGCGGGCGGACGGCGCATCGCTTGGACGCCGCTCGGCGTTGCGCCGCCGGCCGTGGGGCCTGAGGCTTCACGCCGCCAGCCTCGCGTCGGTGGGTCCTTGGTCCTGGGCGTTCTGGGGCGGTTGGTCCCGGGGAAGGGTGTCGAACGGGCTCTCGCGGTGGTCGCGGCGCTGCCCAAAGCGAGCCTGCTGATCGCTGGAGACGGCGGTGGTCGCGCCGAAATCGAAGCGACGATTCACAGTCGAGCTTTGTCGGCGCGGTGCCTGGGCCCCGTCGTTGGCGCGGACAAGGAGAGCTTCTTCGCAGAGATCGACCTCCTGCTCTACCTGGCCGACCCGCGGCCCCCCGGCGCCTTCCAGGACAACCTGCCGGTCGGCGTGGTCGAGGCGCTGATGCGCGGAATCCCCGTCGTGGCGACCGCTGTCGGCGAGCTGCCGTCGCTGCTGGCGCGCGGCGGCGGCATCGTGGTGCCACCGAACGCGGCGGCCATCGCCGGCCGCATCGCGTCGCTTGGTCAGGCCGACTGGGTTGCGCTCGCGACCGAGGCCGTCGAGGCCGTCGCGCACCACAAGATGGCCGCCGCGCTTGACCGCCTCGCCGCGGCAAGCCGAGGCGCGGCTTGAATCCCCTGATGACGCAAAGCGTCAAGAACAGCCCAACAATAACAGCAACGTGACAAACAAGGACTTGCGCGATCCGTCTTTCGCCGCGACTGTCCGCGCACAGACGCGCCGCGTGCGGCCGTCACCCCACGATCTGATCCCGGAGCTGATCCCAGAAACAACACTGATCCCAGAAGCAAAAGGAAGAGACCAATGATTGCATCCACTCGACTCAAGGGCGCCCATCTCGCCCTCGCCCTCGCCTGCGTCGCTGCTTTTGCCGCCTGTTCGGCTGACGAAGACAACAGCAACGCGGGCGGAACGGCGGCAGATAGCACCGCTAGCGCCGACACCACAGCGGCGGACACCACCGTTGGCGCCGACGCGGCCGCTGACGACGACGTCGCGTCCGCCGGGCCGACCTGCGAAGCCTACTGTGCCGCAGTAACAGACGCTTGCGTGGGCGCAGACGCTCAGTACGCCGACCTGGCCGCTTGCACGACGTACTGCAAGGACAGCGCCAAGCTGCCGGCCGGGGCCGCCGGCGAAAAGAGCGGCAACTCGATCGCCTGCCGGACCGAGCACGCCGCCTTGGCAGTCAGCAAGGGCGCGGCGACCCACTGTCCCCATGCCGGACCTTCGGGTGGCAACGTCTGTGGCTCGTGGTGCGACAACTACTGCCACCTCGCCGCCACCAACTGCGCCGGCGGCGACGCGCTCTTTGCTGACGCTGCCGCCTGTCAGACCGCTTGCGCCACGGCCGCCAACGACGGCGAGGCCGGTGCCATGGCGGGCGATACCCTGCAGTGCCGCATCAGCCATCTCGGCCTGGCGGCTGCGGGCCCGGCAACCCATTGCCCCCATGGCAAGATCGACGCCGCTGCGGGCTCGCCCTGCGGTCCGGCAGCCGGCCCCAAGACCCACGAGGTCGCGACCTCGGTCGGCGAGTTCGTCTTCAAGGCGGCTGACCTGACCATCGCCGTGGGCGACACCGTCAAGTTCATTTTGACGAACAACCACAACGCCGTCGAGGTCGCTGAGGCGACGTGGGACGCCAACGGCGCGGCCGCCCTCGCCGGCGGCTTCACGGTCGCGTTTGGTGCCACCAAGGAGGTCGTCTTCGACGCCGCTGGCACCCACTGGTTCGTCTGCGAGCCGCACGCGAGCATGGGCATGAAGGGCAAGATCACGGTCAAATAGGGCCGCTGCCGCCGCCGCGGCAGTCGCCGTCGCGGCCGCTCAAACCGCCGCCGCTAGTTGCGAACGTACACCCAGACGTGGCCGCCCTTGCCGTGGGTGTTGTTGACCTGCGCGCAACCCCACTGCGGGCTGACGAAGTCGACGTACATGTCGAAGGCGACGTTGTAGTTGCCGCAGCCAGGGCCGCTCTTGTCGAGGGACAGGATGTGGTCGTTGCCGTAGACCGACAGCGCGCCCTTGCCGGGCCAGGCGTCGCAGACGCCGTCGGTGAGGTTCTTACCGGCGAGCGGCAGCGCGTCTGAGGTGAAGGCTGCGACCGGGTTGCCAGAGGTCGAGCACGAGAAGCGGATCTCTTTGTAGCCATTGCACGGGGCGAAGAGGCTGTTCGCCTTGCTCGACGAGTTCGTCGTGCCGGCACACTGGCTCCAACCATCCAGGACCGGGCCCACGTCGCCCTGGAAGCCGGGGATCTGCGGCGGATTGCTCTGTGTGCATGCGTTCGAGCAGGCGTCGCTGTCGTTTTGGTTGCCGTCGTCGCAGCTCTCGGCGGCGTCCTTGATTCCGTCGCCGCATATCGGCAGCTTGCATGACTTGCGGCACTTGTCGGGGGCGTCCGCGTTCGCTGGGCCGTCGTCACAGGCCTCGACGCCCGCTTGCACGAAGCCGTCGCCGCAGGTGGCCACCTTGCACGCGCTGGTGCAAGCGTCGGTCGCGACGAGGTTGCCGTCGTCGCATTGTTCGACTCCCGCCTGGACGAAGCTGTCCCCACACGCGGCCGGTTCGCATGCGCTGGTGCAAGCGTCGGTGGCGACAAGGTTGCCGTCGTCGCACTGCTCGACCCCCGCTTGCACGGAGCCGTCGCCGCAGGTGGCCACCTTGCACGCGTTGGTGCATGCATCTGTGCCGACCAGGTTGCCGTCGTCGCAGCCCTCGCCGCCGTCGACGATCGTGTCGCCGCATGCGGGCAGCGCACAGTTCGTTCGGCACTTGTCGGGGGCATCGGCGTTCGCGTCGCCGTCGTCACAGGCCTCATCGGCCTCGACGACGCCGTCGCCGCAGACCGTGAGAAAGGCGATCTGGCGCCACTTGCCGCCGACCTGCATCCAGGCGGTCTTCTTGTCCTTGCGGTAGACGATCTGGCCATCTTTGCCGAGCTTGGACATCTCCTCGTCGGAGCTCGCGAAGCGGGTCCACAGGGCCGGCGCGCCGTCGATGCACGCGTCGCCGCCGTCCGTGCCGACGTCGAGCGCGCAGATGTTGCCCGGACTCTTGCCGATGCCGACCTGTACCCCGTCCGTCTTTAGCGCCGTGACCAGGCTCGCGAGCGCCTGCTGGACCGTCGCCGGCACCCCGCCGTTGACGAAGGCGACGTTCTTGGCGTCGAGCACGTCGGCGGCGAGGTCGTCGATGCCCACGCAGCCCGTGCAGGTCAGGCCGAGGGCATCACCGCCTTTCTTGTCGGAGGTGGCGTAGTCAAAGCCAAGTGCGCTGGCCGGAACGCTGCCGGCGGCGATCTTGTCGCCGGTCAGACCACCAGCGAGTGTGGCGGCCGTGAGCGCGTGAAGCGCGTAGGGGACCGCATGGAGACGATGCCTCGGCAGCTCGGGGTCGAGGGAGACCTGCACACCGATGGCCGCCTCGGCCTCGCTGGCGAACAGGCCGGCGGGCATGGGATTCTCGTCATCGATGGTGCCGAGCTCCAGGGCGAACCCGCCTTGGACCACGGGCGTGTCGATGTGGACCTCCTTCCAGGCCGACTTCTCCGCAGCGAGGCTGGCGTAGAGGCGGAAGGTGAGGGTGTAGGGGCCGTCGGGCACCGGCTGGCCGTCGGCGCTGCGCAAGACGCCCTGTACGCCGATCACGGGCTGCGCCGCTTCGGCGGGCAGCGCGACGCTGGCGGCGATGCCAGTGAGGGCGAAGGTGGCGAAGAGGGCGATCAGGCGCCTGGCCCCTGGAATTGCGACGATGGTCTGCATGGTGACTCCCGGGGATCAGGGCGACGGCAGCCGCGCTGTGGTCTCGCAGGGTACCGTCGCCACTGGGCCTTGCACAGGGGATGTGTGGGAAGTGATGGGCGGACCCCACGAACCGCGGCGTGCTTCGGCCGGCCGCATTGCCGGGCAGCGGTCGTCAGGGCTACCCTCCCGTCCCTCCGACCGTCGGTAGCTCCCGGCAACGGCGAGAGCCAGCTGTGCCAAGGACAGCCCATGACCCGAGTTCGCAGCGTACTTCTCGACGGCGATCCCTCCGCCCCGCAGCAGGCACGCCTGGGTGCGGCCCTGGCCGAGCGCGGCATCCGCGTCGTCGTGCTCGGTGCGCCCCTCGTCGCGGCGGAGATCCGTTCGAGCTTCGGCCAGCGCTGCGAGACGCTCGCCCGACCGGGCCGCGTCTGGGGCCCCCTCGCCAGCGGCCGATTGGTCTCTGCCGCGCATCGCGCCCGCGTCGACCTCATCCACCTCAACTACATCCGACCCGACCACGAGGTCTGGCTGCGCGCCGGCGCCCCGCCCTACGTCGCGACCGCTTGGGGGTCGGACCTCAACGCGCACGATTTCCCGCGCACGGCTGGCTACCTCGAACGGGTGGACCGCGTCCTGGCCGGCGCCGCGGCGGTCACCGCCGACAGCGCGCCGATGCTCGCCGAAGCGCGGCGACGCGCTGGACCGAGGCTGAACCTGCCCTCAGCGCAGGTGCTCTGGGGCGTCGACCGCCGCCACTTCGACCGCAGCCGTCACGTCGACGCCACCGCCGCTCTCCGCCGCGATCTCGACATCGGTGAGGGCGAGCTGGTCTTGCTCAGCGCCCGCCAGCTGGGCGCCAACTACCACGTCGACCGAATCGTCGATGCATTTGCCGCGAGCGCATGGCCCGGTCGCGGTGTGCTGGTCATCAAACTCCACGGGCGCAAGGGCGAGGGCGAGCGCCGACTCGCGCTCGAGGCGATGGCGCGCTCCCGAGGCGTCGCAGACCGGCTGCGCTTCGCGCCGCCGTGCGCGTACGCTGATCTTCCCGCGGTCTACTGCCTCGCCGATCTGGCGGTATCGGCCTTGGAGGCGGACGGCGTGCCGTCGACCTTCGCTGAGATGATGGCGTTGGGTGTGCCCCAGCTGGCAACCGACCTGGCGGCGTACGAGGGCGTGCTGGAGGGCGACCGCGGCGTGTTGGTACCCAGCGGCGATATCGAGGCGATGGCTGACGAGCTGAACCGCCTCGCCGACGACGCCGCGCTGCGCGCGTCGATCGCAGCGGCAGGCGAGGAATGGGTGGCGACGCATGGCGACTGGGAGCGCTGTGTGGATCGCTGGGTGGCGCTCTACAACGCGGTGCTGCGCACGGAATCTTCGCGCCGTTGACGTCGCCCGGCCCGCGGCCGCGCCGCCGCGACTCATGCCGCCTCGACTCATGCCGCCGCGACTCACTCCGTCGCGACCATCCTGTCCAGCACACCGAACAAGCGCGCGTACGCCTGGCGCCGGTCCAGCGAGGCCACGGCGGTCGCCTGCGGTTCGGTCAGCGTCTCGCCGGCTCGCCAGCGGTCATACCAATCGGCCAGCGTCCGCGCACCGGCGTCCGCGTCGTCATGAGGCGCACAGGTGCCCGCGCCAGTCTCGGCGAGCAGCGCGTGTGACTCGGCGCCTGGCACGGCGAAGGCGAGTACAGGTGTGCCCGAGCGGATGTACTCAAACAGTTTTCCGGGAATCGACAGGTCGTCGAGGGTGGCGAGCACCAGCATGTCGGCGTCGCCGTAGCGCCGGACGACGGCGTCGTGCGCCATGCGGTCGTGCAGTGTCGTGCATGCGGCGGCGGCCGGGTAGCGCTCAAGCAGGCGTTCGATCAGGCGGCGGCTCTGGGTGACCGCGTCGAAGACCAACTCGACGTCCGGGCGCAGGTCGGCGAGCCGCTGCCAGGCGGCGAGGAACGGTTCAATGGTGTAGCCGGCGTACATGCTGCCCGCGAAGAGCACGCGCATGGGCCCCGTTCGTTCGCCGGCGGTCGAAGATCGCGGCGCGCTTGCGGCGGTCCCAGCGCCAGCCGCCGTGTCCAGAGGCGGGACGATGCCAGCGAAGTCGGCCTCGTCGTAGCCGTTGCGAACCAGATGGACTCGGGTCGGTTCGATGCCCCACTGGTCGATCAAAAGTTGGCGCAGGGGCGCAGCCGTGACCGTGAGGTGATCGGCTGCCGCGTAGACGCCTCGTTCCATGCGGGTGTCGGCGAATCGCCGCCAGCGCGAACGCAGGCTGCCCCCTTGGTAGTGCGCCAGGAATCGGTTGTCGGTCCAAGGGTCGCGCAGGTCGGCGAGCCAAGGCAGGCCGTAGTCGATGCGCAGGCTGCGGGCGACCAGGTGCGCGGTGTACGGCATCGACGTCGAGACCACCGCGTCGAGGTCGCCGCCAAGCACCAGGTCGCGGGCAGCGACGAGGGCGGGACGCCGCCACGGGCGGTACGGATCGGGTGGCACCCATGGACCCAATCGGCGGCTGTAGTCGGCGAGGCGTGGATGATCGACCCGCACGACGTGCATGTCCGCGGGCACCTCGGGCAGCAAGGACGGATCGAGTGGGTCGCTGTCTCGGGGCTGGGCGGCAACGACGGTGACTCGCCAGCCAAAGTCCCGGGCGGCGATCGCCAACTTGAGCGCCCGT
>CALGHC010000730.1 GCA_937915965.1 uncultured Myxococcales bacterium | reverse complement strand
GGAAGGATGACTGAGTCCACTGGCGTCGACATGCCGCTCGTCCAGATCCTCACGACGGACGGTACGGTAACCGACCCTGAATTCGTTGCGTCGATTCCGCCCGAGGATGTCGTCGCGCTGTATGAGGCGATGCTCGCGCAGCGCGTCTACGACGACCGCCTCATCAAGATGCAGCGCCAGGGGCGCCTGGGCTTCTACCTCGCCTGTACCGGCGAAGAGGTCTGCTCCTACGCTACGACCTACGCGCTCGAACCCAGCGACTGGCTCTACCCGGCATACCGCGAACCGGGCACCGCCCTGTGGCGGGGCATGCCTATTCAGCGCTGGGTCGACAACATGGTCGGCAACTGCGACGACCCGGCCAAGGGGCGCCAGATGCCGGTGCACTGGACCGGTCGTGACTGGAACATCGTCTCGATCTCGTCACCGGTCGGCACCCAGATTCCCCAGGCGGTCGGCAGCGCCTACGCTGCCCGCCTGCGCGGCGACCAAACGGTGTCGGTGGCCTTCTTCGGCGAGGGCACGTCGAGCGAAGGCGACTTTCACGTCGGGTTGAACTTCGCGGGAGTATGGAAGGCCCCGGCGATCTTCTTCTGTCGCAACAACCGCTACGCCATCTCGACGCCCTACCACAAGACGACCGCAGTCGAGGACATCGCCAGCCGAGCCGCGGGCTACGGTATCGCCGGCATCAAGGTAGATGGCAATGACCTCTTCGCCGTCATCCGCGTGGTCCGGGAGGCCGCCGAGCGCGCCCGCAACGGCTTGGGGCCAACCTTGATCGAGGCCAAAACCTACCGGCTGGCCGCGCACTCGACCTCCGACGATCCGACCGCCTACCAACCGGCCGATGAAGCGGCGATCTGGCGGCCCCGCGACCCTCTACGACGCCTGCGCATCTGGCTGGATGCAAACGGCCTGTGGGACGACGCGCGCGAGGAGGCGTGCAGCCAGGCGGCCAGCGACCGGATCATCGCCGCCTTGAACGCTGCCGAAGCCAAAGCCCATCCGCCTCTCGATAGCCTGTTCGAGGACGTGTTTGCCGAGCCCACGCCCCTGCTCTTGCGCCAGCGCACCGCGCTGAGCGCCCACGTCGCCTCGGACGCGTCGGCCTACCGGCCACGCTAGACCGCCGGTGGCGCTCGCGCCCGGCGCGGTCGGATATCCGCGGCGACGCCCCAAGGAAAGAATCCCGGAGACCGAAGATGCCCGTGATGAACATCATCCAAGCCGTCAACGACGCCTTGCAGCTCGCCATGGCCGCAGATGACGACGTGGTCATCCTTGGCGAGGACGTCGGCAAGTTCGGCGGCGTATTCCGCGCGACAGTGGGGCTGCAGGACCGGTTTGGCGAGGACCGCGTCATCGACACGCCGCTGGCCGAGGCCGGGATCATCGGCGCCGCCATCGGCATGGCCCTCTACGGCCTGAAGCCGATCGCCGAGATCCAGTTCTCCGATTTCATCTTTCCGGCCTACGACCAGATCGTGAACGAGCTGGCCAAGTACCGATATCGCTCGGGCGGCGAGTACCCGTGCCCAGTGGTGATCCGTACGCCGTTCGGCGGCGGCATCCGCGGCGGCCACTACCACAGCCAGTCGCCCGAGGCGCTCTTCTGTCACCACGCCGGGTTGGTCGTCGTGGCGCCGTCGAACCCCTACGACGCCAAGGGTTTGCTGCTCGAGGCGCTCGCCAGCCCCGACCCGGTGATCATCTTCGAGCCCAAGCGCATCTATCGCGGCCCCGATCACGGCAAGAACTGGGGTACGCACCCAAAGGGGGTCGTCCCCGAAGGCGCCTACCGCGTCCCCTTCGGCAAGGCCGAGATCGTCCGACCGCTGCGCGGCAAGGGCACAGCGGTTACGGTCATCAGCTACGGCGCGATGGTGCACACCTGCGGCCACGCCGCTGAGCTCGCCGCTGCGGAAGGCTTCGACGTTGAATTGATCGATCTGCGCAGCCTGGTGCCCTACGACCTTGAGACCTTGGTCGAGAGCGGCCGGCGCACGGGTCGGGTCGTGGTCGTCAACGAGGCGCCACAGACCTGCGGATACGCCGCGGAGATCGCGGCGCTGGTGGGCGAGCACTGCTTCGACTTTCTCGAGGCGCCCGTCCAACGGGTCACTGGCTGGGACACCCCCTTCCCCTATACCCTTGAGCTCGCCTACCTGCCCGATGCGGGCCGAATCCTCGACGCAGTGCGAACGGCCGCCCACTACAGCTGAGCGCGCCGGCCCCCGTTGGCGAATTTTGGAGAAGATCATGGCATTTGAATTCCGCCTCCCAGACATCGGTGAGGGCGTCGTCGAAGGTGAGCTGGTCAAGTGGTTCGTGGCCGAGGGAGAGCGTGTCGCAGAGGACGCACCGCTCTTCGAGGTGCTCACCGACAAGGTCACCGCGCAGATCCCCTCGCCGGTCGCCGGCACCATCGGGACCCGCCATTTCGCTGAGGGCGACGTGGTGCCGGTCGGCGCGGTCGTCCTGACGATCGAGACCGCGGCCGGGGCCAAGGAGACGGTTGACGCCGCAGCTGAGCCCGTCGGTGCCGACACCCCAGCCGCGCCGATGGCAGGAAGCGCGGCGCCGCCCGTGACCACCGCGGTCGCAGTCGCCAGCGTGGCGGCACCGCGTCAGAAGGGCGAACGCGTCCGAGCCACGCCGGCCACCCGCAAACTGGCGCGCACCCTGGGCGTCGACATCCACGAAGTGGACGCCACCGGTCAGGGCGGTCGCGTCACGCGCGAGGACGTCGAAGGCTGGGCGGCGGGGGTCGCCGCGGGTTCGAACGCCGCTCGCGTGGCGCCGACGGCCGGCTCACGGGACAACCCTTCAAACGCTGCGGCGGCCGGCGACGAGACCCGCAAGCTCATCGGCCTGCGCCGACGCATCAGCGACAACATGCGGCTGTCGATGGACCAGGCTGCGCACTTCACCTACGTCGAGGAGATCGACTTCACGGCCATCGTCGCCATGAAGGACGCGCTCGCCGCGCACGGTTTCAAGACGACCTACCTGCCGTTCGTCATGAAGGCCGTCGCGATCGCCCTCAAGCTGCCCGAGTTCGAACTGCTCAATGCCCACGTCGACTACAGCCGCGGCGAGATCGTTGTGCGTCGCAGCTATCACCTCGGCATCGCGACCGCCACGGACGCTGGCCTGGTGGTGCCGGTGCTGCGCGACGTCGACCGGAAGAGCCTGCGCGCGTTGACCACCGAGATCGGCGAAATGGCGAGCGGCGCCCGCAGCGGCGGACTCACGGCCGATCGCTATCAGGGCTCCACATTCACGATCACCAGCCTGGGCAAGATCGGCGGCATGTTCGCCACACCGATCATCAACCCTCCCGAGACCGCCATCTTGGGGCTGCACAAGGTCGAGAAGCGACCCGTCGTGGTCGATGGCGAGATCGTCATCCGCGAGCGCATGTACATGAGCTGCTCCTTCGACCACCGGCTCATCGATGGCCACATCGGCGCAGCCTTCGTTCAGGCCGTCCGCGAGCTGCTCGAGACGCCGGCGCTGTTGATGGCCGAGCTGGCTTGAGCGGCAACCACGGCGGGCGGCGCTTCGCTCTGCCGCCCCCTGCCACACCGCTGATTCGCGTTTTCAGTGCACCCGGTGAATAATCGCCCGGGTGCCACGTTTCGTTGTCAGGATGGAGTAGGCGTGTCCGAGGATCGCGAGCAAGATCTCATCGAGGCCGCACGCCAGGGAGACCGGGATGCCTTTGGGGCGCTGGTCGACATGCACAAGCAGACGATCTTCCACGTCTGCTTGTCGCATGTCCGCAACGAGGACGAGGCGATGGATCTGGTTCAAGACACATTCCTGAAGGCGTTTACTCGGCTGGAGACGTTCCGGCCGGGTTCGAACTTCCGGGCGTGGATGTGCCGGATCGCCGCCAACGGCTCGATCGACAAGCTGCGGCGCCGCAAGACCTGGCGCTCAACCGAGATTGACGACCGCCTCGACGCGTCGACGTTCAACGAGGGCCGGGCGCCGGCGGTCAGCTCGTGGGGTCGGACGACGCCGATGGAAGAGGCCTCGCAGAACGAGCTGGGTCAACGCCTGATGGCGGCGCTCGATGAGCTACCAGAGTCGATGCGACAGTGTGTCCTGCTGTGTGACGTGCAGGGATACTCGTACGCCGAGATCGCTGAGGAACTCGACATTCCCAAGGGAACGGTGATGAGCCGCCTCTTCTACGCCCGCAAGCGGCTGCAAGAGATGCTGCAGGAGTTCAGAGAGGAGGCCAGCAATGGCTGAGAACGACAAGATGACTGAGAACGACAAGATGACTGAGAACGACAACATGGCTGACGGCAGCGCGCAACGAGGCGAAGGCGCCGCGAGCGCAACCGACGACCTGACCGAGAGCCAGTGGACGACGCTGATGGCTTGGGTCGACGGGGAGCTGCGTGACGACGCCAAAGCGACCAGCGAGGTGGAGGCGCTCATCGGTCGCTCCGCGGTGGCGCGCCAGATCGTCGACGATCTGCGCGGCAACGCGGCAGCGCTGCACGCGTATGTCCTCGAGACCGGGACCAGCGCCGATCTCAGCCGGGTACGGGGCCGTGTGCTGACGCGCTTGCCCGCGCAGCCGCGCACACCGGCGGCCGCCGACGTCAACCGAGGCTGGATGGATCGACTGGGCGAGGCTCTGGGTCAACCCTGGGCGATCGCCAGTGGCCTCGCCGTCGCGGCGGCCGTGATCGCTGTGCTTGCGGTAGGCGGCCTTCACGGCGAAGGCGACGGGACGCGCGGGACCGCTACGGCGTCGCTCAGCGGCACGGACGCGACGGGCATCGCGGCGCTGGCCGACGACGAGCCGGCCGTCATCATCGAAGAGATGGAGATCGAGTCCGGCTCGATCGTAGTGCAAGGCGCGGAGGACGCGGAGGACGCGACCATCATCTGGCATTTCGAGCCGCCACAAATGGCCGAAGACGGAGAGGGGGCGGGATGAACTACCGATTGGGCGCGATGGCTGCGGTGGGGCTCCTGCTCGTGTGGGCAGCGCCAGGACTTGCTCAGGCCGGTGCGGCCAAGGCGACGTTCAAGGTGCAAGTCATCGAGGCGAGCAAGGGCGCGGTGCCACGTATCGACCCTCGGCTGGTCGGTCTGGAACGGGAGCTCAAGGCGTTTCAGCCTCGCTACAACCGCTTCTCGCTGGTCCGCGACCAGTCGATGGTGCTGACGGTGAACGCGACCGGCACGGTGGCGCTGGCCGGGAAGGAGTCGTTCGTCATCCAGTTTCTCGGCCTTCAGGGCAAACGGATCCGCTACCAGGCACAACTGGCCCGCACCAAGACGACTCGTTCGGTGGCCCCGGGTGGCCGAGCGGTCGACGTGCTACCGCGCGGTGGTACGGCGCTGATCGTGGCGACGATCGCCCACCTCTAGGCGAGGCGGGCCGGCTCGAGCCGCCTGAAATAAGCCGTTTGGAATTAGGCCATTCCCGGCGTTTGCGGTGGCCGTGGCGGTGGTCCGAAGTCGCTTCGGAAATTGCTTCGCGCCGTGGGCCGTGCTATGGCGTGAGCGCCTTCATTTCGGCCGGATTGGCGCGTTGCGCTGGCCCCGGGCGCCGAAGAGACTGGATGTGGGCAGGGCAGGCGGGCGACGACCAGCCGTGTGGGACAGGATCGAATGAGACCGCGAGCGATGTCACCGTCCTGGCCACGCCACAGCACGCATCTGCCGCAGGGGCGAGCGCGGCGTGCGGCCCGATCCAGATTCGGGACGATGGCCCTGGCAGCGGCGCTGACGTCGGCGATCTGTGCTGCGGGTGCTGTCGCCCAAGAACCAGCGCCACCGCCGCCACCGATCGCCACGGCCGCAGGCGCGCCCAGCGACGGCGGCGGCCAAGCCACGAACGAAGAGAACGCTGCCCGCGAGGCGGAGCTCGGCTACGAGTTGTACCGCAGCGGCCAGTTCGGCAAGGCGTTCGACCACTTCGAACGCGCTTGGCAACTCAACGGCGACCCGAAGTTCCTCTACAACATGTCGAAGATCAAGGAGAAGGAGGCCAAGTACGGTGAGGCCATCGAGTTCTTGGAGCGCTACCTTGAGGGCTGGAAACAGAGAAACGGTGGCGCGCCCGCCCCCAACGCGGCAGACGTCGACAACCAGATCGCCGAGCTACGCAAACGAGCGTTCCGGGCGTTGCCGGAGGTGAGTCTCTCGTCGAGCCCCACCGGCGCGCAGGTGTTTCGCGCTGCGGACGGCACCCTGCTTGGTTCGACGCCCGTGCTCATCCACATGAAGCCTGGGCGACACAAGCTGGTTCTCAAGTTGCACGACCACGTGGACCTCGAGGTCGTGCTGGCGGTCCCCGAGAGCGGACCTGTCAACGCCGTCTTCTCCATGAAGTCGAAGGTCCGCAGGGCGGCCATCTCACTTTGGTGCAACATCCGCGGCGCGCAGATCGGCGTCGACGGCAAGGTCGTCGCGGTCACGCCCTACTCCGGCCGCGTCGACGTCAGTCCCGGCAGGCACCAAGTAACCCTTCAAAAACAAGGCTATAAGCCGGTCGAACAGATCGTCGACGTGCCCGAGGACAAGGAGCTGCAGCTCGCCATCACACTGCAGCGCGCGGGCTCGACAGGTTCGTGGCGCACCTACCTCGCGGTGCCTCTGCTCGTCGGTGGAGTTGGCGGCGTCGCCTCGGGCTACTGGTTTCGCGGCAAAGCCGACCAGCACTTCACCGGCACCTACGAGTTCGAGTTCTACGAGGACTACCAGAACATCGGCTATGGTGCCGGCGGCGCGGCGTTCGGCATCGGAGCCGCCCTCCTGGCGTGGGACCTGCTGCGCAGTGACATCCCGCAAGAGGACGTCATCGGGCCGCTGTCAGGACGGCCACGCGAGCAACTGCGGCCCCTCGGCGCCCCGGGTGGAGAGGATGGCAGATGAGCCAGCATGACCACCTGCCCAAGCTCGCCGCGGCTCTCTTCTGTGGGTTTGTTATCGCCGCGTGCGCGACGGGCCGACAACCCCCAGCGACGACCCTTCAGGCCTCGATCACGACCGGTCTGACCTTCCAGTTTGGCATGGGACAACAAGGCTGCGGCATCCCGCAGAGCAACGATGCCTGCCTCGACCGCGCAAAGTCCGCCTTCGAACCGGGCTCGCCGGCGGTGACAGTGACCCTTGATCCGTTCGCGATCGACGTGCACGAGGTAACAAACGAACAGTACCGCTACTGCGTCGCCGATGGCGCGTGTGCGCTGAACGCGGCCGACAATACCGCGGGCATCGACGACTACTACCCCAACGAGAAGTACGCTGATCACCCAGTCGTGCAGGTGACCTGGCAGCAAGCGCGCGAATACTGCGCCTTTGTGGGCCGACGCCTGCCGACGGAGGTCGAGTGGGAGAGGGTCGCCGGTGGCGCTGCCTCGTCCAGCGGCGACAAACAAGTGTACCCATGGGTCGGCGCCGGCCCGCAAGACAGCCTCGGCGACTGCCAAGGGCGCGACGTCAATCTCTTTGCCTGCACGCTGCAGGATCGACCTCGGCCGGTGATGGCGTCAGCGGACGATTTCGTGGTCGTGGATGATGGCGGAGCAAATCAGAAAGTCTGGGATCTCGTTGGCAATGTCTACGAATGGACCGAGAGCTACGGGGCGCCCGATCTCGGCTGCGACCCGAGCCAGCTGTACGACTGCGATGAAGAGTGCCTGCCGTGCCTCGACGTCAAGCCAGCCGAGAAGTGCAAGGAGTTCTGCCAGACCTGCGCGTGCGGGACCGAAGAGAACGGCGACAACCGGGCGAACTGCTACGCGCCCTGCGATACGCCGATCTGCGCGCACTACCGAGCCGCCGATCAGCCCGTCGCCGCGTCCGCCCTCACGAGCAAGCCGCGTTCGGAACGCACGGTGCGAGGGGGAAGCTTCCTGTACGGTGCGGGCCAGGGCGGGTTCAAGTGCCACGGCCGCTCGGACTACCGCGGCTTTCACCCGCTGGCCTCGAATCCCCACGTGGCGATTGGTTTCCGCTGCGCGAAGTCGCTGTAGGACGCCGTCAGGGGGGCTGGGCCGGGCTAGGCCGAGCTACGCCGAGCTACGCCGAGCTACGCCGAGCCACGCCGGGCCACGCCGGGCCGCACCAACTCCACATTGCATGGCCCTACATGAGGTCGTCGATCAGGCCCGCTGGCCGCTTGTCGGCCGGCCCCTTGTCGGCTGGCGGAACCGCCGCGGCTGGCGCGGCGCCGGCAGCGGGTGAGCCCGCCGGTGCCGCCCTTTGGTCGCCGCCGCTCGT